>FR884558.1:0-1132 GCA_000435535.1 Clostridium sp. CAG:575
AAAGATGTATTAGCAGAAGATGGAACAGTAAGAACAGATGCATTATATGTTATAGATAATATCGTAGTAAAAATGGGAGAACAAGAAGTAATAACAGCTGAAAATAATATAGTAGACAAAACAGCAGGAAAAATATATATAGAAAAAGTAACTGGAGATATAGAAATAAATGTAAGTGTAAAGAAATTAGAAATACAAACAACAGAAGCATATATTGGACCAAGTTCAACAGGGATAGAGTCTACTGAATCAGTAAAGAATAATTCACAACAAAAAGGAACTGAATTATATATAAATTTCAAAGCAATATTTGGAGAAACAAATTGTACAATAAAATTAAAAGATGATGATACAAAAACAGTACCATATAAAATAACATATGATGGAACATATACATTTGTAGTTTCTACGACATATGGAACAAAGAATATTACAAAAGAAATAACTATAGAAACTCAAAAATATAAAATTTATAGAATTTATACTCCTCAAGATTTACAAGATATGAGTAAAGATATGTCAGGTGATTATATTATTATGAATGATATAGATATGACAGGATTTGAGTTTATACCTATATCAGGAAGTTTTAAAGGAATGTTAGATGGACAAGGACATACAATATATAATTTTAAAATGAGTGTAACAGTAAGTGAATCAGGAATGTTCAAATTAATAAATAAGGCAATTTTTAAAAATATTATATTTAAAGATGTTAATATTGATAGCAGTTATTCTGGAATAGGAGTTATAGCAGGCACTACAGAATATAATACTAGTTATTTTTATAATATAGGAATAACAGGAAAAATTGCTGGTAGAGACAATGTAGGAAGTTTTATTGGAGTTGCAAATGGAGGAGGAATAAGTTTTGAAAAATGCTATGCAAGAACAGAAATTATAACTAGTAAAAGTAACTCCAGTGCAGCAGGATTTGTAGGGTATAGAAGAACTGCAAATATGTATGCTAATAAGTGTTATTTTTCAGGAAGTATATCAAATAATGCAACAGCAAGAGGCGCAATTTTTCCAACAGGAGGAACAACAGGAAGAAAGATAACAGATACATATTATAATTTAGAATTATTCACTACGCAAACATCATCTATTTATTCAGGAACTGGTATACAAG
>FR884558.1:1144-9278 GCA_000435535.1 Clostridium sp. CAG:575
ACTGGTATACAAGCCGATGAATTCAAAGATAGTAATAATTTTGAAAATTGGGATTTTGTAAATGATTGGTATATAGATGAAAATGGATTTCCAGAATTAAGATTTTGAAAAATTTAATAAGGGAAAAATAAATAACATAAAGTCTATGAAATATTTTATAAATTATTAACTTTTTCATAGATTCTGAGTATTTTAATTATAGAAAGATGAGATACTACAGAAATGGGGGAGTATTATTCAAATAATGTTTATACAGAACACATCTCCAGTAGGAATGTGGTCTGTATGTTGGATGATTTTTTTACCGTAACAACCAATAGCTAACATTTTTGCAAAAATTAAAGTTAATACTTGTATATTCACAAAAATTGTGATATAAAATAACTATATAAAAATAAAGCTACAGAAAGGCGGAATTTTTGTGGAAGAAAATACAGAAAAAGAAATTAAAAAAATATTAATCGTAGATGATGAGCAAGCAATCATAGACGTATTAGTATACAACTTAAAAAAAGAAGGATATGAAACACTTGAAGCAACAGATGGGGTAACAGCAGTAAACATGGCATTAGAACAAAAACCAGACCTAATGTTATTAGACATAATGTTACCAAAGTTAGATGGACTATCTGTATGTAAGAGAGTAAAAAACTATTTAAATATACCAATTTTAATGCTTACAGCTAAAGATGCAGAAATAGATAAAATTGTAGGACTTGAATTAGGGGCAGATGATTATATAACAAAACCATTTAGTGTAAGAGAGTTAATGGCAAGAGTAAAAGCAAATTTAAGAAAAAATGAAATAGCTAATATAAGAAAAGAAGAAGATAATACTGTAGAAGAATTTAACGGAAAATCAGAAAATAAAATAAAAGTGAACGATTTAGAATTAGATTTAGATAGATTCGAAGTAAAAGTCAGAGGAGAAATAATTGACTTAACATTAAGAGAATTTGAAGTATTAAAATTCTTAGCAGGGCAACCAGGACAAGTTGTCACAAGAGAGACATTACTAGAAAAAGTATGGGGATACGAATATTATGGCGATATAAGAACAGTTGATGTTACTGTAAGAAGAATAAGAGAAAAAATAGAAAAAGATACATCAGCACCAAAAATATTAATAACCAAAAGAGGAGTTGGCTATTATATAGCAACAAAATAGAACAGGATAGGATAGGAAAATTTAAGTTCCCTATCCTATTTTTGTCGAATTTTGCGATGAAAAGTTGAATAGAAAATACAATTTTTATTGACACTCAATATAAAGCAATATATAATAATAAAAAATTTGATTCAGATTTTTTAAATCAAACAACAATATTTTTAAAATCAAAATACATTTTTATATCTATAAAAATTTCAAAAATTAATTAAAAAAGAAGGGAGAAAAAATATACAAAGTGAATAGAAAATTAGTATCTAAAAGTAATTTTGTACTAAGGAAAGTTTTAAATACAAAAGAAAATATAGATATTATAAAAGATTTCATTGAGGCTATTTTAGAAATAGACATAGAAAAAATAAAATTAAATGAATACTTAAGAAAAAAAGAAAAATATTTACCATCAGAAGAAAATTTTGGGGTATTAGATTGTAGAATTCAAACAAAAGAAGGAGAAAATTTTAATATAGGAATTCAATATGTAGATGGTATTTATATTCAAACAAAAATGTTATTGTATTATTCACAAATTCACTTAAATCAGCTAGACTATGATGATAATAGAGAATTTGCAAGAACTATAACTATTAATCTATTGGATTTTAACTATTTTGAAACACAAAATTATGAAAAAAAGATATCAATTGAAACAAATGAAAAAAAAGTGAAATCAAAAGAGATAGAATTATATGTAATAGAATTACCAAAAGTAAAATATAGTAATGATAAGATGAACAGAAAAAAAGAGTGGATAATATATTTAGAAGGCTCTAATATAGAAAAAATAGAGAAAATAAAAGAAGAAAACAAATATATATGCAAATTGGACAAACAATTAGAAAAATATTGGGAGAATGAAACAATGGAATAAAAAGTTAACATTTAAAATACTTTAAATTTGTAGAAAAATAATAATTTATTTAATTATTTTGTATGGACACATAAAACAATTTAAAAATTCTGATGAAAGCTTGTCAAAACTTTCATCAGAATTTTAATCACAAACACAATTAATATTATCTAAATGTAACTTTTACAACAGTACCTTCATCAACTTGAGTACCTTTGGCAGGATCTTGAGAAACTACAGTGCCACTTCCATCAATAGAAATATTTAAATTAACATTTCGTAAAGCATTAATAGCTTGGGAAGCACTCATTTTGCTCAAGTCAGGGACAGTTGTAGAAGTTCTAGTTGTTTGATCATATAACATAACAATAGAATTTTTTATTAATGTAGTTCCAGGCTTTGGAACTTGATCAACTACAATAGTGTTATTCTTATTATTAGAAGTATTAATTTTTGTTGTAAATCCGGCTTCTTTTAAAATCTTTTCAGCCTCTGTAATTGTTTTATTTTGAACATTTGGTACTTGTATTAATCCATCTTCTTCAATTTCTTCAACATCTGATGGAACACCTAAATAAGGTAAAATTTCTGTTAGCATTTGAGAAACTACTGGACCTGCAACAGTACCACCTTGATGGCTAGCACCAGTTGGATTATATAATGTAAGTAATAAAACAACTTGTGTATTTTCTACTGGAGAAATAGCAACAAATGAAGCTACATAATCTTTTTGATTAGTATTTTGTAAGACTTCTGATGTACCAGTTTTACCTCCAATAGTATAGCCTGTAACAGAGCCATTACCACCAGTACCATTAACAACAACTGATTCCATCATATAACAAGCTTTTTCAGCAGTCTCTTTTGATATAACTTGTCTAACTTCTGTTGGTTCAATTGTAGTAACAGCACCAGTATCTGTATTTGTTATAGATTTTACAATTCTAGGTTTCATCAAAACACCATCATTAGCAACAGCAGAAATTGCAGATATCATTTGCAAAGGAGTAATACTTAAACCTTGTCCAAAAGACATAGAAGCCTTATCAATTGCATTTAAGCTATCTTCATCTCTAAATATAGAATTTGGTTCATAAGGTAAGTCTATGCCTGTCTTATCTAAAAGACCAAAAGCACGATAATATTTATATAAAGTAGATGTATCAATTCTTGTTATTAATTGCATAAATGCAGGATTACAAGAGTTCTCCAAAGCATTTTTTAAAGATTGAGGGCCATGAGACTGAGGATAATGCCAACATTTAATTTGTTTACCATTTACAATTTCATAACCTTTACAATTGAAATCACCAGCTACATCTGTATCAGTAATATTTTCTTCTAATGCAATAGAAGAAGTTACTACCTTAAAAACAGAACCAGGTTCATATAATTCAGATACAGACTTATTAGACCACATTTTGTAAATAGCCGCAGATTTAGCTTCTGTGTCTAAACTATCATAAGTTTTAGAAAGAGATTCATTAGGTGTAAAAGGTGTATTTAAATCATAATTTGGATAAGTTGCCATTGCTAGTATGTCGCCAGTTTTAGGATCCATAACAATACAACTACCGCCATCAGTACAAACATTATTATCAACAGCTTGTTGTAAATATTTCTCCACGGTTTTCTGAACATTTAAGTCAATAGTAAGAGTTAAATCACTTCCATTTTCGGCCGCAATATATTTTTCTTCAGCATTTGGAATTTCTTCTTGACTAGCACTTTGTGAGCTTACTATTTTACCAGGAGTTCCAGATAAAATAGAATTCCATTTATTCTCTATACCAGAAAGACCATGGTTGTCACTTCCACAAGAACCCAAAACTTGAGATAAAAGAGTATTGTGTGGATAATATCTTTTAGTATCTTCATCAATATTTATACCAGAAGTAACTTTATTTGTCTTCATCCAATTTTTAAGTTCATCAACTTTATCTTGGTCAACTTTTTTAGCAATTGTTTCTACTTGAGCAGAACTATTTACTTTTTTCAACATTTCATTATAATCCAATTCGAAGATTTCAGAGAATGCTTTTGCAACTTTTTCTTTTAATACTTTTGTTTCTTCATCACCTTTTTTATCTTTTATATTTTTAGGATTTATAGTAATTGTATCAACAGAAGCACTTGTTGCTAAAACATTTCCAGTAGAATCATAAATAGAACCTCTTTTAGGACTAATTATTTGATTTATAGATTGCTGTCTATATGCAAGTTCTTTTAAATACCCACCCTGAACAAATTGCAAATAGCCTAATCTTCCTAATAGTAAAACAAAAATTAAAATAATAACTATAAAAATATTTTTTAATTTTTTTACATGTATGAAATTTTGAGAAGTAAAATCATTATTTATTTTAACAATATTAGATGATTTAGGATTAATAGTTAAATCAGATTTTATAGGATTTACTTTCGTAGTATTAAGTTTATTTCTATTTGATTTAGTCTCCTTAGTAGGTATATTATTTTTTAAGGAAGACATCCTTGATTTATTTTTTGAAGTTATATTTTGTTTTGAATTATTTCTTTTATTATTCAATATTTTCACCACTCTTTAGTAAAGTAATTATAATTAATTAGGGTAATTTTAAGTTGTATATTTAAAATTACATCATTTAAACATTATAATTCAATACTATTTTATATGAAACAATAGCAAAAATCAATAATTTAGATATTGAAACTTGAAAAAAGTAATAAAAATGAGTATAATATATGAAAAAATAGGAGAGATATATGGAAAATATTTTTGAAGAAACAAGAATAATAATGAAAAAATATAATATTAAAGCAAATAAAAGCTTGGGACAAAATTTTTTAATAAGTCAAGAAGTAGTAGATAATATTATAGAAGCAAGTGAAATCTCAGAAAAAGATTTAGTAATAGAAATTGGACCAGGATTAGGAACTTTAACCAAAAGGCTATTAGAGCAAGCAGGAAAAGTAATATGTGTAGAGTTGGATACTAAGATGATAAACATTTTAGAAGAAAGATTTTTTTTATATAAAAATTTAGGAATAATAAATCAAGACATTCTAAAAGTTGATTTGAAAAATAAAATAAAACAAGAGAAAGAAAAAAATGGATTTGAAAAAGTAAAAATTGTAGCAAATTTGCCATATTATATAACAACCCCAATCATAATGAAACTTTTAGAAGAAGAATTAGATTTAGAAAGTATTACGGTAATGATACAAAAAGAAGTAGCAGATAGATTGACAGCAATACCAGGGAAAAAGAATACAGGAGCCATAACATATACAGTATATTATTATACAGACTCAGAAGAAATATTAGAAGTTCCAAAAGATTCATTTATACCAGAACCAGAAGTAACATCAGAAGTAATAAAATTGAATATAAGAAAAACACCAATTGTAGAACCTAAAAATAAAGAAAAAATGTTTAAAGTAATAAAATGTGCATTTACACAACGTAGAAAAACTTTATTAAATTCACTAGTAAATACAAATATTTTAGATAGTAAACAACAAGGAATTAATATGCTAAATAGCCTTAATATAAATGAAAATATCAGACCAGAAGAATTAACAATAGAACAATTTAAAAAAATTTCAGATTTTTTGTCATAGAGTATTCAAAAAGAAAAAAGTATATGATATAATAGAATTGAATATTTATGTAAGGAGGTTAGAATGAATCAAATTTTAGTTACAAAAAAGTTATATATAACACCAGAACTAAAAAGAAAAAAGAAAGTATATAAATTTGAATTTATTATATCTATTTTTTTAGTTTGTGTTCTAACATCTTTATGTATATATGCTGAATATGATAGAACAAAAAATGAAAAAACCTCTTCGGAAATTTTATCGGATTTTAATCAGGTACTTACAGAAACAGCACAAAGTGATACTACAAAGAGCTCTGACGATGATGTATTGGTTGTAATATTAAATAATATGGGAGATTACGCTACAGAAGCAGCTACAGAAGAAACAACTGCACAAGAGTTAGAAACTTTGGCAAACCAGACAGAAAAAAGAACATCAAAAAGTGGATATAAATATTCTACAATAGCAAGTATAAGCATACCAAAAATAAATGTTAATTATCCAATTTTGCAAGGAGAAACAGGGTCAGATGCAGAGACAGAAGAATTACTAAAATTATCACCATGTAAATTCCATGGACCACAACCAAATGAAGTTGGAAACTTCTGTATTGTAGGACACAATTATAGAGATAATAGATTTTTTAGTAAAGTTAAAAACTTAGTTGTTGGAGATACAATACAAATTAAAGATTTAAGCAAAAGAACAATTACATATCAAGTGTATGATAAACATACTGTAGATCCAAATGATACAAAAGATACCACTCAATGGACTGGTGGAAAGAAAGAAGTTACATTAATTACTTGTACTGATGATAGTTCATTAAGAATTATAGTAAAATGCAAAGAAGTAAAATAGATAATTAATTTGTAAAATAATTAGTTAAACACATATAACCAAAAGCAAATCCTTTTCATATAATAAATAAAAAGTATGAGGAGGATTTTACTTTGGCAAAAATTTTAGTTTTTAATAATGATACAGATAGAATGGAAACATATTATAGAGATGAATTAGATTCTATGCCATACAATACAAATGGAACTTTAAGAGTACGAGAATTTAGAGGTTCAAGCAAAAGCAACATTTTATGGACAACTAAAAGAACCATGCAAAGCTGGAATAGTCAAAGGTATATTTATGGAGCACCAATTCCAGTAGGTTTTGCCTTTAAAAGACCATATGAAGGAGGACATGGAAACCAAAGCCAACATTATGCTGGTGTTGCATTTGATGTTGGTCAAACATTAACTAGTACACAAAGAACAAGATTATGGCAATCAGCCAATAATTCTGGAGTATGGTATTATGTTGAGCCTATATCACTTACACCAACATGGATTCATTTTGACAAAAGGTTCCGGCAAACCAGCTTGCAGTACAGGTGGATTTCCTACTATAAGAAGAGGAAGTTTAAGCAATTATGTACTAATTGCACAAGATGATTTAAATACATTAGGATTTAGAACTAATGGATTAGATGGGATTTTTGGAGCTGCTACACAAAATGCAGTAATAAGTTATCAAAAGTCAAGAGGACTTACAGCAGATGGAATTGTTGGCTGTAATACGTGGCGTTCGTTACAAGAAGAAGTTGTAGGAACAGGTCCAACAGGAACTACAATAAATTGAAATTAAATCAATATATTAATAAATAAAAAGAAAAAATTAAAATTACTTAATGTTGTGAAGTATCAATGTACAAAAAATTTTTTGATTTGTATTAAATGAAAAATGAGATTTGAGCTAAAATTATAACTCAATCTCATTTTTCTGTTGAACTTTTTTATAGCCCACTTTTTTGGATTTATTTAAATATTATTCTTCATCTAAATTAGAATCTGCAATAGTTTTTGCAATATCATAAATTAATCTTTGTTTAGCAGGAGATACATTTTTAAATAAATCAGAAAATTCTTTATCTAAATAATTTTCAGAACTGCTAGAAGCACCATTTAATAAATATCCTTCTGAAACATCTAATAAACCACATAATTGATTTAATCTTTTTAAATTGATATGAGAATTTCCCCTTTCTACTCTACTTAAAAAAGCAACTGATACATCTATTTTATCAGCTAAGTCTTCTTGAGTCATATTTTTAGCAAGTCTAGCTTGTTTAATTCTAGAACCTATAACATTATAGTCTATAGCCATTTATAATCACCTTCCTATTTTTTTTATCTTAATATATCATTTAACTTATAAGTTTTGAAGATATTAAACGATACAAATAAATCTATAAGTTAACAATTGTGCAAAATAAAAATAAAGAGAATCAAGCAAGCTACTAGAATAAATATATTTTAATATAAAAAACAGCAAAAAAACAAGAAAAAGACAGGAAAAAAGAGTAAAAAATAATAAAATCAGGAAAATATACCATATTTTTAAAAAGAAAAACCTTAATTTGGACAAAATATGTATACATAATTTGCAAAAGTACAAAATATATAGTATAATAATAGATAGTCATGTTTCAAAAAAGCTTAAATTAAAGGAGAGTGAAGTTTATTTTAAAAAAGAAA
>FR884558.1:9304-19789 GCA_000435535.1 Clostridium sp. CAG:575
TAAAACATGGTACAAAAGAAATTTTAAAAATATTTAACTTATGTTTAATATCTTTTGGATTTATAATTGCAATAGTATTAATAAAATATAGACCGGTATATGAAGTTAAAATATCAGATACTTCAGTAGGGTATATACAAAACAAAAAAGCTTTTGAAGAAATAATAGAAAATTATATAGAAAACTATGAAGCAAAAAACGTAAAAAATGTAGAATTAGAAGAAGAACCAAAATTAGAGTTAAAATTAGTAAATAAAACACAAGAAACAAATGAAAGTGAAGTTACAATAGCTTTACAAAAAGAATTAAAAATTACTTATGAATATTATGAAATTGCATTAAATAATGAAGTTCTAGCAACAGTTGATACAATGGAAGAAGCTCAAGAAATTGTTGCAGAAGCTAATGATGAAAAATTAACAATAACAGAAAAAAATACAGAAAATATTGAGGAAGTAAACACAACAACATTAGATGTTGCCAAAAGTACTGTAATGAAAACAGAAGAAACCACAGAGGAAACAAGTATAGCAAATATCAATGGAGTAAAAATAGCATCTGTACCAGTTACAGGAGTTATTTCATCAAGATATGGTTCGGTAAGTAGCTTAAGAGTATCAACTCATACAGGGTTAGATATAGCAGCACCATATGGAACAGCAATAAAAGCAGTAGCAGATGGAACAGTAACATTTGCAGCATATTCAGGTTCTTATGGATATTTAGTAAAAATAGACCATGGAAATGGAGTAGAAACATGGTATGGACATACAAGTAAAATGTATGTAAAAGCAGGAGAAAAAGTTAATGCAGGAGATACAATAGCAGCGGTTGGAAGTACAGGAAATTCAACAGGGAATCATTTACATTTAGAGATAAGAATTAATGGAAAACATGTAAATCCACAAAAATATTTATATTAAAAGTTTAAAAAAGCAATGTTTCGTAAAAATATTGCTTTTTTTTGTAAAATAAAAGAAACTTTTTGTAAATAAAATAAGCAAGAAGGATAAAAATAAAATATTATACAATTTAACAGTAGGCTAAAGAGCTATTTAAAAAGAAAAAAGGAGAAAAAATTATGAGCATGGACAAAGAACGGGCATATGAAATTTTAAAAGAGGCAAATCAAACTGAAGACCCAGAAAAACTTAGAAAAATTTTGTATATGACTGTGTTTGAAAAAATTTCTTCATTAAATGGTAATGAAGAAATTAGCGCTTCTGAGGAAAACAAAAATAAAATAGAGCAGGAAAAGCGGAGTAAAGATGAAAACAATAACAGCTTTGTAACACAACAAATTACAGAACTTATGAAGGCATTAGGAATTCCAGCACATATTAAAGGGTATCATTACATTAGAACAGCAATAGAGATAAGCATCAAAGACATGCGAATGCTAGAAGCTATAACAAAATTATTATATCCAGAAATTGCAAAATGCTATAAAACAACACCTAGCCGTGTTGAACGAGCGATTAGACACGCAATAGAAATTGCTTGGAGTAGAGGTAATGTTGAAAAAGTAGAAGAAGTATTTGGATATACAGTGAATTTTGCAAAGGGAAAGCCAACAAATAGTGAATTTATTGCACTAGTTGTTGATAAGATTAGGCTTGAAAATAATATGATTTAAACTCCTAAAAGCAGAAAATTTTAAATTTAAGATTTTCTGCTTTTTTATTGACAATTTTTTCTAATAATATATAATAAAATAGGATAAAATAATACAAAGGAGGATGCTCTATGGCAGAAAATTTAGAGGAAGAAAAAGTACAAAAGATGATTAATGACTTAGTAGAAAAAGCCAAAATTGCTTCAAAAGAGTATTTAGAATTAAACCAAGAACAAGTAAATAATATAGTAAAAGCAATGTCAATGGCAGGATTAGAACATCACATGGAACTTGCAAAAATGGCAGTAAAAGAAACAGGAAGAGGAATATATGAAGATAAAATAACAAAGAATATGTTTGCAACAGAATACGTATATCATAGTATAAAATACGAAAAAACAGTTGGAATAATAAGTGAAAATGATGAGGAAGATTATGTAGAAATAGCAGAGCCAGTTGGAATTATTGCAGGTGTAACACCAGTAACAAACCCAACATCAACAACAATGTTTAAATCTATTATTGCGGCAAAAACAAGAAATGTAATAATATTTGGATTTCACCCATCTGCACAAAAATGCAGTAGTGAAGCAGCTAGAATATTAAGAGATGCAGCTGTTAAAGCAGGTGCACCAGAAAATTGCATTTTATGGATAGAAGAACCAAGTATTTTAGCAACAAGACTATTAATGAACCATCCAGATGTTAATTTGATTTTAGCAACAGGTGGAACAGGAATGGTAAAATCAGCATATTCATGTGGAAAACCAGCATTAGGAGTAGGTCCTGGTAACGTACCTTGTTACATTGATAAAACAGCAAAACTAAAAACATCTGTAAATGATTTAGTATTATCAAAATCTTTTGATAATGGAATGATATGTGCATCAGAACAAGCTGTTTTAGTAGATAAAGATATATATCAAGAATTTGAAAAATTGATGAGAGAAGCTGGATGCTATTTTGTAAATCCAGAAGAAAAAGAAAAGCTAAGAAATTCAATGTTTGAATATAACGAAGAATATGGATATAAATTAAAATCACATGTTCCAGGACAATCTCCATATACAATTGCAAAAGAAGCTGGTTTTGAAGTACCAGAAGATACAAAAGTAATTGTTGTATATGAAGAAGGAATTGGAGAAAATTACCCATTTTCTAAAGAAAAATTAAGCCCAGTACTAACATATTATATTGTTAAAGATGAAAATGAAGGAATAGAAAAAGCAGAAAAATTATTAGAATTTGGAGGATTAGGACACTCTGCCGTAATTCATAGTGAAAACGAAGAAACTATTTTGAAATTTTCAGAAACAATGAAAGCTGGAAGAATAATTGTAAACTCACCATCAACACATGGTGCTATTGGGGATATTTATAATACAAATATGCCATCACTTACTTTAGGTTGTGGATCATTTGGAGGAAATTCAACAACAGCAAATGTGTCATCAGTAAATTTGATAAATATTAAAAGAGTTGCGAAAAGGAGAGTTAATATGCAATGGTTTAAAGTTCCAGAAAAAATATATTTTGAAGCAGGTTCAATAGCATATTTGGAAAAAATGCAAGATATAGAAAGAGCCTTTATAGTAACAGACCAAGGAATGGTCAAATTAGGATATGTAGATAAAATTTTATATCACTTAAGAAAAAGACAAAAATATGTACATTCAGAAATATTTAGTGAGGTAGAACCAGACCCATCTTTTGATACAATAAAAAAAGGTGTAGAACAAATGAATAATTTTAAGCCTGATGTAATAATTGCAATAGGTGGAGGAAGCCCAATGGATGCTGCAAAAGGAATGTGGCTATTTTATGAACATCCAGATGCAGATATAGAAGGATTAAAATTGAAATTTATGGATATAAGAAAACGTACTTATAAATTCCCTAAATTGGGAGAAAAAGCAAAAATGGTAGCAATCCCAACAACTTCAGGAACAGGTTCAGAAGTAACATCTTTTGCAGTAATAACAGATAAAGAAAAAGACAGAAAATATCCACTTGCAGATTATGAATTGACACCAGATGTTGCAATTGTTGATCCAGACTTAGTTATGAGTCTACCAAAATCTGTAACAGCAGATACAGGAATGGACGTATTAACACATGCTTTAGAAGCATATGTATCAAATATGGCATCAGATTATACAGATGGTTTGGCAGAAAAAGCGGTTGAATTAGTAATGAATAATTTAGAGGAAGCATATAATAATGGAAGCAACAAATTGGCAAGAGAAAAAATGCACAATGCAAGTACAATTGCTGGAATGGCATTTACAAATGCATTCTTAGGAGTAAGCCATTCAATTGCACATAAAATAGGTGCAGAATTCCATTTACCACATGGAAGAATTAATGCAATTTTATTACCATATGTAGTAAAATACAATGGAACAAAACCATCAAAATTTGTATCATTTCCTAAATATGAATATTATATAGCAGATGAAAAATACAGTCAGTTAGCTAAAAAGCTAGGGCTAAAAGCACAAAATACAGAAGAAGGAGTTAATAGTTTAGTAGAAAAAATAAAAGAATTAAATGCAAATTTAAATATTCCAAAATCTTTTAAAGATGCAGGAATAGATGAAGAAGAATTTTTGGCAAAATTAGATATATTGGCAGATAGAGCATTTGAAGACCAATGTACAACAGCAAATCCAAGAGTTCCATTAGTAGAAGAAATTAAACAAATAATGTTAGACAGTTATTATGGGAAATAAGGTGATAAATTGAAGATAATTGAAAAGATAGATAAATTTTTAAACAAAAATAATCCAGAAAGAATTGCAAATGAAATAGCACAATCATATCAGGAAAAAAAGGAGAATGGGGAAGAACATCCAATGGATGATACTGTTGAAGAAATTATGCAAATTTTCCAAAATAATCCAGATCTAGAAAAGGTAAGAGAAATATTAAAAAATATATTAGAGAAGAAAGATATACCAAATAGAATATTTGAAAAAACTGCAACAAAAATATCACAAGATGAAAAAATTCCAGATAGTGTAATAACAGAGGTTGTTGCAAAATCAGATGTAGATGTAGCAGATGAAACAATAAATAATATAATAAATGAAGGCGAGATAAATCCTAAAGAAAGACTAAAATTGCTTAAAAATGTTGAAAATAAAAATATATTAGAAAAGCAAGTAAGTAATGAATTAGAAATTTTGTATAGAAATTGTAAAGACAAAAGAGATGAAGAAGTTGCAGGAAGAGTAACTGAATTAAAAGAGATTTTAGATTCCAAGAATATTAGTGATGACTTACAAGATTTAATTCAAACTGTAGTTGCAAAAAAAATGGCTGAAAATATTTATAGTGACACGAGTAAAGGTACTAATATATATACATTATCTAAGATAATGCCTGTAGAAGACATGGTCGAAAGAGACCTAGTATCAACAGTCGAAAGAGAGTATAATAAAATAGAAGATAGTAATCAGCCAAAAGAAGGTAGATTTAAAAAACAAGAATTAAAAATACAAATTTTAATTGTGCTAGCAAAGAAAATAGCAAAAAAATATGAAGAGTCTGGAATATTTGTAATTCCTCAATCTGACAATATGAAAAAAATTAATGAAGAAGAAGAAAAAAATTTTATAAGGGCAATACAAACATATTCAAGAAAAGATTTATCAAGACAAGAAGTAGTTGATATAGATGAACAAGTAAGAGGAAAATCAGATAATATTCAGTTAAAAGAAGACGCAATTGTAGGATTGCTAAAAAAGATTCCCGAACAAAATAAAAAAAGAAGTATGAATAGTTTAATTAATATACTCAAAAATAGAAAAAGTTTGGAAACATTGTCAATGCTGGAAGAAAATGGCTTAATACAAAAACTTAACGAACTACCAGAAGAAAAAAGAAATAAAACTATAGAAACAATAAAGAATACAATGAGTAAAAGAAAATATAATGTAGCAGAAAAAATACCAAAAATAAAGAAACAAAAAATAGAAACATATACAAGATAATAGTCATTAATGGCGATTTAGTAAATATAAACCGTCCTAATGGCTATTTTTTTCACACAAAAAACACAAAAGGAATAAACTTTGTAAACAAAACTTAAATAGAATACCAGTATCAAACATATCAAGCCAAAAAAAGGAGGTTATAGATATGAGAAAAGAAAATGAATTACAAAAAATAGAAAACTTAATGGAAATAGACAAAATAATAGAGCCAAATAGTAAAGAATTTGAAAAATTAATGTTTATTTATAAAGTAGCAATTAAAGAGATAAATAAGAAGTTAGAGATATTAAAAGAAGAATCAAAACTATTTTATAATTATGATTTAATTGATCATATTAATACTAGAATAAAATCACCAGAAAGTATTACTAATAAAATGAAAGATAAAAGCTTACAATATACATATAAAGAAATGATAAAAAATATAAATGATATAGCAGGAATAAGAGCAGTCTGCCCTATACAGAAAGATATATATTCAATACGAAATTTAATTAGTAAAATACCTGGAGTAAAAGTTTTAAAAGAAAAAGATTATGTGAGAAATCCTAAAAAAAGTGGATATTCTAGCTATCATATGATTATAGAAGTTCCAATTACATTGGCTCAAAATTTTATATATGTTAAAGTTGAGGTCCAAATAAGGACATTGGCAATGGATTTTTGGGCTAGTATAGAGCATAGTGTAAAATATAAAACAGATAAAGAAGTAACAAAAGCAACTTCTAAGGAATTGATACAGTGTGCAAAAATGGTTAATAAATTGGATAATAAAATGATGGTACTTAATGGTCAATAGTGGAAGTTTTCCCTTTTGACCATTTTTTTTGAAAATCAAGAAGGATTTATGTAAAATAGGTCGAATATTATATATAAGTATGTTTATTTGAAAGAAAGCGAGGAAAAATGGCAAGATATAGTGAAGAAATCTTAAATGAAGTTAGACAAGCAAATGATATAGTAGATGTTATATCACAATATGTTCATTTAAAAAGAAGTGGCAGAAATTACTTTGGACTATGTCCATTCCATAGTGAAAAATCACCTTCTTTTTCTGTTTCTCCAGATAAACAAATTTTCCATTGTTTTGGATGTGGAGTAGGAGGAAATGTAATAACATTTATTTCAAAAATAGAGGGAATGAATTTTGTAGAAACAGTTCAATCATTAGCAGAAAGAGCAAACATTCAATTACCAACTCTAGAAAATACAGGAGATTCTCTAAAAGAAGAATTAAAAGCAAAAGTATATAAAGTAAATGAATTTACAGCTCAATACTATCACGAAAATTTATACAAACCACAAGCAAAAATCGCACAAGAATATGTAAAAAAAAGGCAATTAAACAATGAAACCTTAAAATCTTTTAGAATAGGCTTTTCAGGTAAATTTGATGAACTTTATCAAGAACTAAAAAAACAAGGATTTGAAGAAAAAGAAATATTAGAATCAGGACTTGTAAATAAAAATGACAGAGGACAATATATAGATAGATACAGAAATAGATTGATGTTTCCAATTTGCGATGTAAGAGGAAGAGTTATAGCATTTGGAGGAAGAGTCTTAGATGATTCAAAGCCTAAATACATAAATTCACCAGAAAACGTAGTTTATAGCAAAGGTAGACATTTATTTGGTCTAAATGTTGCAAAAAAAGGAGACACAAAAAAATTATTAATTGTTGAAGGCTACATGGATGTTATATCATTACATCAAAGAGGAATAACAAATGTTGTTGCACCACTAGGAACAGCATTAACAGAACAACAAGGGTGGCTTTTAAGAAAAAGTGCTGAGCAAATTATTTTAAGTTTTGACTCTGATGCAGCCGGGTTACAAGCAAAATTAAGAGCATTAGATATTTTGCAAAATATGGGATGTGACTTACGAATTTTACAAGTTGAAGGAGCAAAAGACCCAGATGAATACATTGTAAAATATGGTAATGCACGTTTTCAAAATTTAATAGAAAAAGCCTCATCAATTATAGAATTTAAAGTAAAAGTTCTAAAAAAGGATTTAAATTTAGACAATGTAAATGATAAAATAAAATTTTTAAATGAAATCGCAAAATTAATTGCAAAAGTGGATAATAACATAGAAAGAGAAATATATATAGAAAAGATTGCAAAAGAATATGAGATTTCAAAAGAAGCAATTTATGCAGAAGTAAATAAATTGACTTATAAAAATGTGCAAAACGAAAAAGTTTTAGAAAAAAGTAAGCCAACAATAGTACATAGAAAACGAGAAATAAAAGAAGTATCAGAAAGAATAAAGAAAAGAGAAAATACTATAATTTCTATTTTATTAAATGGAGACCTTAATATTTTTCAAATTATAAAACAAAATATAAAACCAGAAGATTTTCAATATGAATTGAATAATAAAATAGCAAAAAAACTGTATGAAGAATTTGAAAAAGGAAATAGTAATATAAACGGAATTATAGATGAATTAGACGAAGAAGAACAAAATCAAATTACAATGATTATGGCAGAAGATTATGAAATCAATGATATAGAAAAAGCTATTGATGATATAATGCAAAGCTATGAAAAAGAAAAATTAAACAATAGAAAATTCGAAATTCTAGATTTACTAGAACAGAATACAGATTCAGAAGAAAAGAAAAAATTAGAAAAAGAATTAACAGATATTATTATAAGATTAGCTAAAATTAAATAGGGGGTAATATAATGGCTAAGAAAAAAGAAGAAAATTTAGAAGAAGTAAAAAAAGTAGCAGAAAACGTAGTAGAGAACAAAAAAGAAACAACAGATAAAGAAAAAATAAATACAATAATAAAAGAAGCAAAAGAAAAAGGTGGAATCACATATGGTGATTTAGCTACAAAATTAAATGAAGTAAACCCAGAAAACATGGACAAGGTTTTTGAAGCAATGGAAGAAATCGGAGTAGATGTAATTGCAGACGATTTTGAACAAGAACCAGATTTAGAAGATTTAAAAGAAGTAGAGAATTTAAAACTAGACGAAATAACTGAAACAAGCTTTGATGGAATAAGTGTAGATGACCCAGTAAGAATGTATTTAAGAGAAATAGGAAGAATACCACTTTTAACATTTGATGAAGAACTAGATTTAGCAAAAAGAATACTAGAAGGAGACGAAGAAGCAAAACAAAAATTAGCAGAATCAAACTTACGTCTTGTTGTTAGTATTGCCAAAAAATATGTAGGTAGAGGAATGTTGTTCCTAGATTTAATCCAAGAAGGAAATATGGGATTAATAAAAGCAGTAGAAAAATTTGATTATACAAAAGGTTTTAAATTTAGTACGTATGCAACATGGTGGATTAGACAAGCAATTACAAGAGCAATTGCAGACCAAGCTAGAACAATAAGAATACCAGTTCACATGGTAGAAACAATAAATAAATTAATAAGAACATCAAGACACTTATTACAACAATTAGGAAGAGAACCATCACCAGAAGAAATTGCAGCAGAAATGGAAATACCAGTAGAAAAAGTTGCAGAAATACAAAAAATAGCACAAGACCCAGTTTCATTAGAAACACCAATAGGAGAAGAAGAGGATAGCCATTTAGGAGATTTTATACAAGATGAAGATAGTCCTGCTCCACATGATGCAGCATCATATACATTATTAAAAGACCAATTAGAAGAAGTAATGAATACTTTAACACCAAGAGAAGCCAAAGTATTAAAATTAAGATTTGGATTGGAAGATGGAAAATCTAGAACACTAGAAGAAGTAGGAAAAGAATTTAATGTAACACGTGAAAGAATAAGACAAATAGAAGCAAAAGCATTACGCAAATTAAGACATCCAAGTAGAAGTAAAAAATTAAGAGATTACATGGGATAAAACGGAGGTCATAATGGACATAATTCAAGTAGTTATAAATTGGATAGAAAATATACAAGTAGATCAAATAGTAGAAGTGTTAATTGCTATTTTAATAGCATTAGTATTTAGGATTATAAGTGCAAAATTATCATATATAGTAATAAAAATATTCAAAGCAAAGTCAAAAAGCAAAGAAATTAAAAATAATGCATTTTATCAACCATTAAAAACATTTTTTAGGGTTTTAGGAGTATATTTAGCAATTTTACTTCTTAATACAAAATTTAATTTTGAAACAATATGGGTAACAAAAATATTTAAGATTGCAATAATAATATTAGCAGCTAAAGGATTAGCGGATAGCTTAACAACAAAATCTACATTAGTAAATAAAGTAAAAGATAAACTAGATACACAAACAGATGATACAATGTTTAGATTTATTTTAAAAGCAATAAGAGTAATAATATATATTATAGCTGGATTTTTAATAAGTTTAGAATTAGGATATAACTTAAATGGATTGGTAGCTGGATTAGGAGTAGGAAGTGTTGTATTAACATTAGCAGCACAAGATACTGCAAAAAATTTATTTGGAGGAGCAGTAATCTTTTTAGACAAACCATTTGTAGTAGGAGATTGGATTCAAGTAGATAAATATGAAGGGACGGTAGAAGATATAACATTTAGAAGTACAAGAATTAGAACATTTGAAAATTCAGTTGCAAATGTTCCAAATTCAGTAATAGCAAATGATTCTATAATAAATTGGAGCAGAATGGAAAAAAGAAGAAATAAAGTAAATTTGTGTTTAGAAATAGATACTCCACTTGAAAAAGTAATAAAAGTACAAAATAGAATAAAAGAAATGCTAAAACAACATGATGATGTTATTGATGATACTATTATTGTAAGATTTGATAACATAACAGATAACGGAATAAATCTACTAGTATTAAGTTATACAAATTCAGTTAGTTATGCAAGTTTTTTAGAAGAAAAAGAAAAAATAAATTTCAAAATTATGCAAATTTTA
>FR884558.1:19797-32427 GCA_000435535.1 Clostridium sp. CAG:575
TTCAAAATTATGCAAATTTTAAAAGAAGAAAATGTAGAATTAGCATATGATACAAAAACAGTATATGTGAAAAATTAAATCAATTTAAGTAAAGCGACAATGATAGCCATTGTCGCTTTTATAAAAAACATAAAAAATGTTCACATTTAAGACACAAAAGCTAGGTATAATAAAAATAATTATGAAAACGAAAAATAAATATTATAAAAGTATAATATAAAAAGTATAAGATTAAACAAATGGTTTATAGGTAGAGCCAAATAAAAACCTAAATATATTATGCAAGGAAAAGAAGTTAAAAAATGAGCAATAATGTTTTAATTGTAGATGATGAAGCTAGAATGAGAAAATTAATAAAGGACTTTTTAATGGCAAAAAATTTTACAATATTAGAAGCAGCAGATGGAGAAGAAGCACTAAAAGTATTTGAAGAAAATCAAAATAAAATAGATTTAATATTACTAGATGTTATGATGCCAAAACTAGATGGGTGGTCTGTATTAAGACAAATAAGACAAAATTCGAAAGTTCCAATAATAATGCTTACAGCAAGAGGAGAAGAACAAGACGAGCTATTTGGATTTGAATTAGGAGTTGATGAATACATTTCAAAGCCATTTAGCCCAAAGATATTAGTAGCACGTGTTGAAGCAATATTAAAAAGGACACAAGGAGATACAAAAGAAGTTAAAGACTGTGGAGGAATAGAAATAGACAAAGAAGGAAGAACTGTTTCAGTTGATGGAAAAAATATTGAACTCAGTTTACGTGAATATGAACTATTAGTATACTTAATAGAGAATGAAAATATTGCGTTATCACGAGATAAAATTTTAAACAATGTATGGAATTATGATTATTATGGGGATTCAAGAACAATTGATAGTCATGTCAAAAAATTAAGGCATAAATTAGGAAAAAGAGGCAAGTATATTAAGACTATTAGGGGAATAGGTTATAAATTTGAGGTAAAATAATGAAAAAGATAAGGGAACAAATAAAAGATATATTTAAGTCAGTAAAAACAAAACTATTTTTTACAATAAGTTTAACAATAGTATTAATTATTTTCTTTTTAATAATTGTAAATAATTTTGCACTTGAACAATTTTATTTATATAGTAAAGAAAATACAATAAAATCAGTCTACAATCAATTAAACGAATATTATAATTCACCAGATGAAAACAAAGATATAGAAAGCGAACTAGAAAAAATATCAATAAAAAATAATTTTGATATTTTAATTAAAGACAATAATGGAATAAGTGTATACACAACAAACAAAAACTTTACATCTGGAATTACAAATATGTATGACATTATGGGAAAATTGGGAATCAATATAGGAGAAGAGTTGGAAAGTAATGATAACTTTACAATAAAAAGACAAAGAGATTCCAAAAATGGATTAGCATATATAATGCTTTCTGGTAGATTAGACAATGGATATTTCTTATATGTAAGAATTCCGATAACATCAATACAGGATAGTGTAAATATATCAAATAATTTTTTAATATTAATTGCAGGAATTGCCATTTTAATATCAGCAATTATGGTATCTATAATTTCAAAAAAATTTACAGAGCCAATAACAGAACTTAATAATATAGCTAAAAAGATGGCAAATTTAGATTTTAGCCAAAAATATCAAGTAAGTAATACTGATGACGAGATAAATACATTAGGAAAAAGTATAAATATCATGTCAGAAAAGCTAGAAGGTACAATTAAACAATTAAGAAATTCAAATATAGAATTGGAAAGAGATATTGAGGAAAAATCAAAAATAGATGAAATGAGAAAAAGTTTTATTTCTGATGTATCACATGAATTAAAGACTCCAATTGCATTAATACAAGGATATAGTGAAGGACTAATAGAAAATGTTACAACAGATGATGAAAGCAAAAAATTTTATGCAGAAGTTATTCTAGATGAAACAAATAAAATGGATAAACTTGTAAAACAATTACTAGAACTAATGAAATTGGAATATGGAAAAAGACAATTTAATAATACAGTATTTAATATAGTAGAAGCAGAAAAAGAAGTAATTAGAAAATCAGAAGTAATGTTAAAAGAAAAAGAAATTAAAGTAGAATTTGAAGAAAATAGAGAAATCAAAGTTTTAGCAGATGATTTCTATATAGAACAAGTAATTACTAACTATATAACAAATGCAATAAAAAATACAAAAGAACAATATGGCAAAAAGATAATACGAATAACAAATGATGTAAATATAGAAAAAAATAAAGTAAGAATCAAAGTATTTAATACAGGAAACAATATCAAGGAAGAAGATTTAAACAGAATATGGAACAGATTCTATAAAGCAGATGAATCAAGAAACAGAGAAGATGGAGGAACTGGAATTGGCTTATCATTTGTAAAAGCCATTATGAATAATTATGAAAATGCATATGGAGTAATAAATAAAGAAGATGGAGTTGAATTTTACTTTGATCTAGATTTGGATATATAAAAAATAGAACATTGGGGACGGAACATTGGGGAACGGAACATTGGGGACGGAACATTGGGGACGTAGAGAATTTGTTCTATAGTTTTGTCGAAATTTGCGATATAAAGAACAAAATAAGGAAATTTTAAAGTAGCATTAGATTATAAAAAAATCTAGTGTTATTTTTTAGGGATTTTTTTATAATATGGCTTAATTTCATCTGTTCTATATACTAAATAATCTATACTAGTATTATAAAAATCAGCAAGTTTTGATAGTATTTCTAATGGAATACTACGTCTATTAAGTTCATAATAAGAATAGGCAATTTGAGAAATATTTAAAATTTTACTAATATCTTTTTGAGTTAAATCCCTATCTTCTCTTAAATCTTTAATACGAGTTTTCATAATATATTCAATCCTTTTATAAATATATATATTGCAAAAATAACAATACCAAATAAATTATAAAATAAAACAAATTGTTATATTATTATTTTAAAACATATTGTTTTAAAATAATAAAAAAGAACAAAAGAAAAGGGAAATGTTATTTAAGATTAATTTATACATTTTAACCTTGAGAGGAAAGGATTTTAAATATGAAAACAAGAGAAAAAGGAATAACATTAATAGCACTTGTAATTACAATAATAGTTTTATTATTACTAGCTGGTGTAGCAATAGCAACATTGACAGGGAAAGATGGAATATTTATCCGAGCAAAGCAAGCAAAATTAAATTATTCAATAAGTAGTGCAAAAGAAAAGTTAGAAATAGGAGGGGACTATGCAACAATTACAGCTGATGGAGTAGTATATCCAGAAGAAGATTTTGCAATAGATGCTATTAGATATGAAGTATTTGATAATAATGAGAATACTTACGATGATTTTGAAATCACTCCATACTCAGCTAAAATGAAAATAGACAAAAGCTTATATGGAAAGATTTTAAATGTTAATTATAATATTGGCTATAATGGAAGCCAAGGATATAGTAAGACATTAACAATGTATTGTTATGATGAAAAAGATAAATTAATAGGAAGTGTACAATCAAGTAATGAAACTACAGCTACAGTATATAACTATGATTTTGAAATTCCAGAAAATTGTACATATATCAAACTTTTTACAGATATAAATTTTAGAATTTATGAAATTAAAGTAAAAGAAAATGAAGAATATAATCCGGATGATACAACATATAGAAATTTAATTCCAACAGTAAATGGAAAAACTACAATAAAAAACGGAGTGATTGTTTCAGCTAGTGACTGTTGGGATGATATTACGAGTGGACACGTGGCTTGTGCAATCAATGGAAATGATAATAATAACTGGACAAGTGCTTCAGGAAACTATAATCCACATTGGTATATAGTTCAGTTTTTAAAACCAAAAGTAGTAAATAAATATGAATTAAAAGGAATGCATTCATGGGGAGTTGTACCAAGTTTTTGTTTACAAGCTAGTAATGATAAGGAAAATTGGGTGAATTTGGAAAATGAAAAACATGAGGGTGTGTATGGATATTATCCTCAGACATATAGTATACAAGTAGATAATAATATTACATATAAATACTATAGAATATACATACCTAAAGGTGGATGGACATATGGTAGTTCAGGAGGAGGCCTAATATATGATTTAAAAATGTATGGGTATTAATTAAAAAGAAAGCAAATATAATTTTAATTATAGTAAATTATAAGTGCACAAACAACGATAAAAAGCCACTTTGATGACTTTTTGTCGAATTTTGCGATGAAAAGTTCTTTACAAAATTGAAAAAAGAGAGTATTATAAAGTTAGTTTAAATCAAAATTATTTTAATCTAAATAATTTTTTCGAAAAAATTAAATCCAAAAAAATAATTTAATACAAGGCTGGTGAGGTATATGAATGGTTAACTTCAGCAAAAGATACATTAATATTGTTTCACTAATTATAACAATTGTTATTTATTTCTCATGGAATTGTCTATTTTTTAACAGACAACAAAATAATATAAAATTCACTTCTATCTTAAATTTATTAAAAAGAAATAATGTACAAGTAGAGATAGGCTCAAACAATATTACACAAGAAACAAAAGAAAATATACAAATTCAAAAAAATGAAAGCAATTTGTACATAGAAAACATTCAAAACATTAATATCCAAAATAATGATATTAAAGATAACAGAATAATTACCCCTAATAATACAAAAGAAAAAACAAGGTGGAAAGTAATAATTCCAGCTATATCTTTAGAAGCTGCTATATCTGAAGGCACAGGAAAAGAAGTAATGGATAAATTTGTTGGTCATTTTGAAGAAACAGCAAAAATAAATGGAAATATAGGGCTTGCGGCACATAATAGAGGATATAAAGTAAACTATTTTTCTAACTTAAAAAAAGTAAAAGAAGATGATGAAATAATCTATCAATATCAAGATTATAAAAAAACATATGTAGTTACTAAAAATGTAGTTATAAAAGATATAGACTGGAGTTATTTACAAAACACAAAAGAAAATAAAATAACATTAATTACATGTATAGAAAACGAACCAAATTACAGAAGATGTGTACAAGGAATAGAAAAAAAGTAATAAAAAGGTAACAAAAAATAATAAAAAAACTAAAAAATTAAAAAATAAAGATAAGGAGTGATAAGCATAATACAAACTAAGAATTTTGCAAAAATTACAGAAATGACAAAAGAAAAAAACAATAATAAAAAAACAAGAAATATAAAAAAATCAAAAGCCAAAAATATTATAAAGGCAACATTACTTGCAGGTATTATTTTTCTAATAAATATTGTTATAGCAATAAACAGTGTAAAAGCAACACAACTGAATGCAGCAAATATTTTTTCAGAAGGTGAATGTGGAAGTTTGCTAATATACAAAGGAATTGTTGTAAAAGCATATTATGCACAATATATAGAAAATGGAGTGAGTTATCCAGCTTATTGTCTTGATAAAACAAAAGCTGGAGTAAATACAGGATTTTCTTATTCAGTAACAATTGACAATGCTATTACAGATGTAGGACTTTGGAGAGTAGTTACAAATGGATATCCATATAAAACATTGCAAGAATTAGGATGTAATACAAAAGAAGAAGCATTTACAGCAACAAAACAAGCAGTATATTGCTATATTCATGGAAACAATCCAGATGATTATAGACCAATTGGAGAGGCTGGACAACGTACATTAAATGCTTTAAAACAAATTGTAACAAATGCAAAAAATTCAACAGAGACACAAATTTCAAATAATGTAAATATATTAGCAGAAACAGATAAATTTGAAATAGACGACAAAAACAAAGAATATGTATCAAAAGTGTATTCTATAAAAGCACAAGGGACAATTAAAAATTATAAAATAGTTTTAGAAAAAATCGATACAAAACTTTTAGAAAATATAAAAGTTACAGATTTACAAAACAATGAGAAAGTAGAATTCCAATCTACAGAGAAATTCAAAATTATGATACCAATAAAAGATTTAAAACAAGAAACAAAGTTTAAGATAAAAGCAACAACAGAAATTAAAAGTAAACCGGTATTATACGGAAAAGCACCAAATAGCACAAATCAAGATTATGCATTAGCTGCTGCTACATATGAAGATGCTAAAGGAGAAAAAATCGATTCTTGCTACAAAAATGAAACAGAATTAAAAATTATAAAACAAGATGAAAAAACAAAAGAAAGACTTGAAGGAGTTGAATTCCAAATATTAGACTCAAATAAAAAGATAATATATACTAACTTAAAAACAGATAATAAAGGAGAAATATATATTTCAAATTTAATTCCAGGAACATATTATCTTAAAGAAACAAATACTAAAGATGGTTATATAATTCAAGAAAATTTAATAGAATTTACAGTTAAATTAAATCAAAAGTTAACAATCACAGTAAATAATTCTTTAGAAGAAAAACCAGAAATTAACATAGAAGAAAAAGAAATGGAAGCAACAGTTATTAAAAAACTTCCTAAAACAGGAATGTAAAATTTAAATCTATAAAATGTAAATATTTCTATAAATTAGCACTCTATAAATCGCTTTAAAAAAGATAAATATATCTTAATTAAAGCGATTTTAATTTTATAAACTATTGAAAAAAACAATCAAAACAATTATAATAAATTTGTAATAAATATAAAATTAGAAACATAGAAGAAAGGATGCAAAAATGAGTAAAAAATTAAGAATAATCATAGCAATAATTGTAATTATTATATTAGGAGTTGCAGGATTTTTTATAGCAAAGAAAATAGAGCAAGAGAACAGAAAATATAACATAGAAAATATATCCGAATATAATTATTTTGTAATTAAAGAAGATAATAAATATGGAATAATGGACAAAGAAGGAAAAACAATAATAGAGCCAAATTATGATAATATAAAGATACCAAATCCTACAAAAGCAGTATTCTTTTGTTATCAAGATGATGAAATTATAGCAATAAATGATAAAAATGAAAAAATATTTACAGAATACGAAAATGTTACGCCATTAAGATTAAAAAATATTTCAAGTGATTTAATGTACGAAAAAAGTGTCTTAGAATATAAAGAAAACGAAAAATATGGGTTAATAGATTTTAACGGAAAAAAGATAACAAAAGCTATATATGATGAAATAGATACTTTACAGTTTAAAGAAGGAGAGTTACTTGTTAAAAGTAAAGAAAAATATGGAGTAATCAATATAAAAGGACATATATTAGTAAAGATAAAGTATGACAAGGTAGAAGTAGATAAATATTATTCATCAAATGGTAATTATAAAGAAGCAGGCTATATTGTATGCAATACAACTAAAGAAGGATACAGATATGGGTATGTAAATACAAATGGAAAAGAAATAATTGAAACAAAATACAATGATTTATATAGAGTAACAGACATTCAAAGTAAAGATATTTATATAATTGCAGCAGATAATGGTAAATATGGAATGTTCAAAAATAATAAACAAGTAATCAAAAATGATTATCAATCACTAGTATATAATAGTGAAAATAATTTAGTAACAGCATTAAAAGGAAAAAAATATGGAGTTATAACACTAGAAGAAAAAGTTATTATACCATTCCAATATAATCAAATAGATGTAACAGAAAGGTATATTTATGCAACAGAAAACAATGAAAAAGTAGTTGTATTTGATAATCAAGGCAAAGAAAGTGATATAGACGAAAATACAGCAATTATAAATGTTCAAGATACAAATTATGAAATTTATATTAAGTCAACAAATGACTCAACAACATATAGTATTTACGAAAATTCAAAGAAAAAAACAAATAAATCATATACATATATAGAATATTTATATAATGGCTACTTTATTGCATGCAATAGTAATAATAAAATAGGAATTATAGATTCTGATGAAAATATAAAAGTAGACTTTAAATATGATTCAATGAGAAAGATTGAAAATACAACAATAGTAGAATTTATAGATGATAGTACAAAAAATAGTTATTTCTATTCAAAGGATACTAAACAAGTAGCACAAATGAAAAATGCAGTAGTTGAAAATGAAAACAATTATATAAAAATTTATAATAATCAAGATAGAATTTATTTATCAGCAGATGGACAAGCGCTAGAATATACAGATATAAAACCTAATAATGAACTATATGCTAAAAAACAAAATGGTAAATGGGGATTTGTAAATAGCAAAGGAAATAAAATTATAAATTATGAATATGATTTTGTAACAGAATTAAACCAATATGGATTTGCAGGAATACAGAAAGATGGAAAATGGGGAATTATTAATAAAGAAGGAGAAGTAATTGTTAATCCAATTTATGAATTAACAAAAGAAAAAGAACCAAACTTTATAGGCAAATATTATGAAGCAACTTATGGAAATGGAGAAATTTATTATAGTGATATGAAATAATATAAGATAAAAAAGTTATCTTTAGAATAACAGATATTCTAAGATAGCTTTTTTTTATAAAAATAATAAAGTGTAACATAAATAAGTTTAAATGAATAAAAAAAGGTAAATACTATTTTTGAGTAGGTGATAATATTGAAAAAATTAGGATTAGCCTTATCAGGTGGAGGAATAAGAGGAATTGCACACGCAGGAGTTTTAAAAGCTCTTGAAGAAAATAAGATACCAATAGAAGTAATAGGAGGAACAAGCTCTGGAAGTATTATATCAACATTATATGCAATGGGATATTCGCCATATTATATTTACATATTATTTAAAAGATACGCAAAAGAACTTATAAGTAATAATTCAAAATCAATGGTAACTAGTATAAGCAATTTTATGATGAATAAAAAAGTACATTTTTCTGGGTTTTATTCAGGAGAAGATATTGAAAAAGGATTTAATGAAGTAGCATTAAGAAAAGGAATAAAAGAGATAAAAGATATAAGAATGCCAATAGTCATCCCAACAGTAGATATAAATGATTCCAAGGAATATATTTTTACAAATGGAATACCAGAAAAAGAACAAGACAATAAAAAGTATATAACAGATATAAGTATAGGAAAAGCAATTAGAGCTAGCAGCAGTTTTCCTGTAGTATTTAATCCATGTATATATAAAGGACATAGATTTTTAGACGGAGGAATTTTAGATAATATTCCAGCTACAGAAGTCAAAGCACGAGGAGCGGAAAAAGTTATCTCTGTAAATTTTAAAGCAGATGAAGTAACAGAAGAAAGTACTGTAATGGATATTGCAATGCGTTCTATTGATATAATGGGCAATAAAATATCAGAAGAAAGCTTACAGGACAGTGATATGGTTTTAACAATAGAAACAGATAAAACAGGTTTACTAGAATATGAAAAATTAGACAAATGTTATCAATATGGATATAGACAGACTATACAAAATATGGATAAGATTATTAATTTAATTAACAATTAGTATCAGATAGGGAATATAATATATCGAATAGAATAATATAAAAATAAAAAGCAAAATTAAAAAATTATTAATTTTTATTAACTATATTATACAAGGAAAGGAGGAGCAAAATGGATATAAAATATTTTGATAATAGTGCCACAACTAGGGTAAAAGAAGAAGTATTAAACGAAATGTTGCCATTTTTAAGTATAGAATATGGAAACCCATCATCAATGTATGGAATTGGAAGAAGTGCAAAAAGAGCAATAGAAGAAGCAAGAAAAAGAGTAGCTTCATTAATTAATTGTAAACCAGAAGAAATATATTTTACAAGTTGTGGATCAGAAAGTGATAATACAGCATTAAAAGGAATTGCTGATAAATATAATAAAAAAGGCAAATATATTATAACATCAAAAATAGAACATCCAGCTATATTGCATACAGCACAAAATTTAGAGAGACATGGGTATAATGTAACATATGTAGATGTTGATAAAAATGGAATTATAAATTTAGAAAAATTGCAAAATGCAATTAATTCAGAAACAATATTAATTAGCATTATGTTTGCTAATAATGAAATTGGAACAATAGAACCAATAGAAAAAATATCAGAAATAGCACATAAACATGGAATAATTTTTCATACAGATGCAGTTCAGGCAGTGGGAAATATACCAATTGATGTTCAAAAATTAGGAATTGATATGTTATCACTTTCTGGACATAAGCTGTATGCACCAAAAGGGATAGGGGCATTATATGTAAAAAAAAGTATAGAATTTGAAAGATTTATAGATGGAGGACATCAAGAAAAAAATAAAAGAGCAGGAACTGAAAATGTAGCACAGATAGTTGGATTAGGAAAAGCTTGTCAAATAGCTGAAAGGAACTTAAAACAATATGAAGAAAAGTTGAGAAATTTACGAGATTATTGCTTACAACAAATGAAAGATAAAAACTTCGAATTTCACATAAATGGAACAATGGAACAAAGATTACCAGGAAATTTAAATGTATGTTTTGAAAATATAGATTCTAACGAATTAATACTAAAATTAGATGCAGTAGGAATATGTGTATCAGGAGGCTCAGCATGTTCATCAGGAGAAAGTAAACCTTCACATGTGTTAACAGCAATAGGAGTCCCAAGTGATTTAGCAAAAGGGGCATTAAGGCTAACCTTTGGTGATTTTAACACAAAAGATGATGTGGATTATTTTATTGAAAATTTAGAAAAAATAATAAAAAGATAAGAGGAAAAGAGGAAAAGAGGGACGTTGGTTGAAATTCCCCTTTTACAGGGATATAGGGACACTCCTTTAGCATATTATAAAATAAAAAAGAGTATATTGGAAAATCTGCATAAATTACATATTAATTCTATATACTCTTTTTAATTTTAAATATTTTAGGGAAAAAACAACTTAAAAATTAAAGGAGTGTCCCTATATCCCTGTAAAAGGGGAATTTCAACCAACGTCCCTCTTTCCCTCTTTCTCTTAAGTATTATTTTCCTATTGCAGAGATAGCACACTTAATTCCATCAACAGCAGCAGACATAATGCCACCAGCATAACCGGCACCTTCACCACAAGGATAAATACCATTTACATTAGCAGATAAATATTCATTACGCAAAATTCTTGCAGGAGAAGAACTTCGAGTTTCTAAACCTGTTAAAACACTATCAGGATGAGCAAAGCCTTTTAATTTTGTATCAAAATATTGAATTCCTTCTTTTAAAGTGGAAGAAACAAAATCAGGCATAATCTGGTTCAAATTGGATAAAGTAACACCAGGTTTATAAGTAGGCTCAACCATACCAATTTTTGAAGATTTTTTATTAAGTAAAAAGTCCTCGAAACGTTGAATAGGAGCATAATAATTTGACCCGCCAAGTTCAAAAGCTTTTTCTTCTAAATCTTTTTGAAATGCAATTCCTGCCAAAGGTGAATCATCCTTAAAATCAGAAGGAACTACATTTACCAAAATAGCAGAATTTGCATTTTTTCCGTCTCTTGCAAAATAACTCATACCATTTGTAACAATAGTTTTTTCATCACTAGAAGAAGGCATTACAACACCACCAGGGCACATGCAAAAAGTATAGCAAGATCTTCCAGAAGGAGAGTGATAAGCAAGTTTATATTCTGCAGGTGGAAGCTTTAATTTTGTAATAGTTCCATATTGAGCTTTATTTATTTCTGATTGTAAATGCTCAATTCTAACACCAACAGAAAAATTTTTTGGCTCCATTAAAAGTCCTTTTTGATAAACTTTTTCAAATGTATCACGTGAACTATGTCCAATAGCAAGTATTAGGCAATCAGCAATAAGTGTATCAAATTCATCAGTTATTAAATTTTTAACATGAATCTTAGATAGTTTTCCATTTTCAACATCAAAATCAATAAATTTTGTATTAAACAAAAATTTTCCACCATTTTCAATAATAAAATTTCTCATATTTCTAATAATTTTAACTAAATTATCTGTTCCAATGTGTGGTTTAGTCAAATATAAAATTTGATTTGGAGCACCAAAACTAACAAAAGTTTCCAAAACTTTTTTGCAATATGGAGAATTTATTCCAGAAGTCAATTTTCCATCAGAGAAAGTTCCAGCACCACCTTCACCAAATTGAACATTAGAAAAAGGATTTAAAATACCATTATTTTTGAAACTATCAATAGATTTTTTTCTCTCCTCAACAGTACCCCCTTGCTCAATAATAACAGGTTTATATCCATTTTGTATAAAAGTTAAAGCGGCAAAAAGCCCGGCAGGACCAGCTCCAATGATAACAGGAGGTAAAGTAGAATTTCTCTTTATATTTATTGATGGAAAACTAACTTCATCAATTTTAATTATATTTTTATTTTTTAAATAATGATTTTCATTTTTTAATTTTAAATCAATAGAATAAGAATAATGAACATCGTCTTTTTTTCGTGCATCTACAGATTTTTTTGCAATATTCCAAGATAGAATGTCATTAGAATTAATCCTATATTTCTTTAAAATAAAATTAAATAAGTTTTCTTCTGAAATATCATCATAAATTTTTATATTATTAATTCTTATCATAATTATATAGACCTTTCCAAGTAAATTTTTAAGTAAAATATATTTCATTAAAAGCTTAAATTGAATATTTAATGTAAAATTCTAATTTAATATTTAATTTATTATATAATGTATTTTTATTAAAGTAAAGTTGTATTTTGTAAT
>FR884558.1:32514-40535 GCA_000435535.1 Clostridium sp. CAG:575
GCCCATAAAGGAATACAATTAAACAAAAGTATTCGTTTGGGGGTTGCTTTATGAAAGGTATATCAATAGATGAACGTGCAATTGAACTTGCACAGTATATTATAGATTCAAAAGACACAGTAAGAGGAGCTGCAAAAAAATTTCGGGATAAGTAAGAGTACAGTACACAAGGATGTATCAGAAAGGCTAAAGAAAATAAATCCAAGTCTTGCAAGACAAGTAAGAATAATTCTTGACGAAAATAAGGCAGAAAGACACATAAGAGGAGGGATGGCAACAAAACTAAAATATAGTCATTTGGAAAAGTAAAATAACAAAATGGAACACGCAACACACGAAGTAAAGGTAGACGCAATCTATAAAGTCGCAAAATTAAAAAAAGAAGTTGCATATAGCGACTTTGATTTTCAAATTCGGCGATTATATGAAGCTACAAAGTGTTATCAACCATGGCAAATTATTCTTTGCTACGTAGATGAAAACGGAGAAAAGATTAAAATGAGACTTGAAGATGCAGGAAAATATGACAAAATGAAAACAGTACGTGCTGTAGCAGCTGTTGGTCAGTGTATTGTTGCAAACATAGAACAAGCTAATAGCTCAGCAACTAGAGAACTGTATTGTTTAGGCCATTATACGCCAACGGCTCTGCTTGAAGGTAGAGGAAATATTTTTTCCAAGGATTCATCTCATTTGATTCTTTGCAGAAGAACTTCGGATTTAATGATTGAATTATTAAAATAATCTTTAGAAAAGGGCAGAAAGAGCTGACATGTAAATTGTCAGCTCTTTTAAACATTATAAAGTAAATAATTAAGTAAGACACCCAACAAATTAATAGATAAAAGCAAGAGCAAGCAAAAAGCACAAAATAAAAAAATTAACATAAAATATAATAGCCCAAAATATGAGGTGATTTATAATGAAAGAAATAAAAAAAGGAGATATTGTTGTACGAAAATCTCATGGTAAAGACATTTTATTTTGTGTAAGAAGAATAATAAAAACAGAAAAAAGAAAAATTGCGATTTTATATGGTGTTGTAGAAAGAATAGAAGCAGATAGTAAAATAGATGACTTAGAACTTGTTGATAAAAAAACAACAAAAGAAATTATAAATAGAATTGACAATAAAATAAATAAAAAAATAGAAAATAGACAAAATAATCAATATAAAATAGGAGTTCTAACAAATAAAGAAACAAGAAGAGAAAAGATAATTACAGGAAAGATTCTACATTTAGATGGAGATAAAAAGTATTCGCAAAAATCATATTATTATTATAAAAAACTAGGATTAAATGCAATTGTTAGGAATATACCAGAATATAAACAACCTAAAGTTGTATACTCATTGCTAACAATATATAAACCGGATATACTAGTTATTACACGGACATGATGGAATGATAAAAAGAGGCTCTAATTATGATGATATATATAATTATAGAAATTCAAGACATTTTTTAAATACAGTAAAAGAAGCAAGAAGATATGATTATGAAAATGGAAAGAATTTGGTTATTTTTGCAGGTGCATGTCAAAGTTACTTTGAAGCATTGATTCAAGCAGGAGCAAATTTTGCTTCATCACCAGCAAGAATATTAATTGATTTTTTAGATCCATTAATAGTAGCAGAAAAAATAGCAACTACAGAAAATTATAAATATATAACTATAGATGATATTGCAGGAGAATTAAGAGATGGAAAAAAAGGAATAAGCGGAATTGGAGCAAATGGAAAACTAAAATATGAATAATAAATCACATTGTAATATAAATGTAATATAAATGTAATAAAACAAAATAAAAACACTAAAACATGCAGTATAACAGCTAAAAACACGAATTAACACAAACAGATATTTTTTGACAAAAAGCACAAAAAATGCTATAATCAGCTCATCTTAAGGGAGTAGGTGATAGCATGATTTGTAAAACTGATATATCAAATCTAAAAACTGACATCTTAGAGAAAGTGGGTCAAAAGATAATAGTAAAAGGTTCTTTAGGAAGAAGTAAAACCTTTGAGAAAGAAGCTACAATAGAAAAAGCATATCCAAATATATTTGTTGTAAAATATGAGGAAAATGATAGAAATGTAACGTATAGTTATACAGATATCTTAACAAGAACTGTTGAGGTAGATGTATTTGATGGAGAAAATTATAGTCCATTAATACCACCACAAGTAGAAACAAAAAGAAGAAAAAATGAAGTTTTAGTTTAAAAGGCATATACACAAGTGTATGTCTTTTTTGTTGTAGAATAAAGAAAAATAGTTGCAAAATCCTGAAAATAGTATATAATATAGATTGAAAGGTGGAGAAAAATGAACTTAGAAAATTTAGAAGAAAACATAGGATATCATTTTAAAAACAAAGAATTATTAAAAAATGCACTTACACATACATCATATGCATATGAACATCATGTAGCAAGTAATGAAAAATTAGAATTTTTAGGAGATAGCATATTAGAATTTGTTTCAAGTGAATTCATGTACAACAAGTACACAAACTTAAAAGAAGGAGAAATGACTAAAGTTAGAGCAACGGTAGTGTGTGAAGAAAGCTTATACAAAATTGCAAAATTGCATAATTTTAGTGATTTCTTACTTTTAGGAAAATCAGAAGTAATGACAGGAGGAAATAAAAGACCAGCAATATTAGCAGATAGTGTAGAGGCAGTAATTGCAGCAATATTTATTGATGGGGGATTAGAAGAAGCAAAAAGATTTATAATAAAAAATCTTGATAAAGAAATAGATATTGCAACAAAAAATGTAGGGAAAAAAGACTATAAAACAGTATTACAAGAAGAATTACAAAAGAACGGAGATGTAAAAATAGAATATACAATAATAAAAGAAACAGGACCAGACCATGACAAAAGATTTGAAGCAGAAGTAAGCTTAAATGGAAAAGTATTAGCAACAGGAAAAGGAAAAAGTAAAAAAGAAGCAGAGATGCAAGCTGCAAAAAAAGCAATGGCTCAAAGATAGTATAAGCTAAATATATTTAAATTAAAATCTGTTCCAAAGGGACTAAATGACCATTTATAAACGTCTTTTATAGACAATTAATGGACAAGGAAGGATAGAATATGAAAAAAGAATATGTTATTCCAATATTTGTACCACATTTAGGATGCCCAAATGATTGTGTTTTTTGCAATCAAAAATCAATAAGTGGACAAAAAAAGAACATAACAAAAGAAGATGCTAAAAAAACAATTGAATATTATCTTGAAAACATAAAAGATAAAGATGGTAAAAAGGAAATTGCTTTTTTTGGAGGTAGTTTTACAGGGATTGAAGTTGAAAAACAAGAGGAATTATTACAAGTAGCATATGAATATATAAAACAAGGACAAGTAGATAACATTAGAATATCAACAAGACCGGATTATATAAATAAAGAAATTTTAAAAAGACTAAAAAAATACAAAGTAAAAACAATCGAATTAGGTGTACAATCGGCAAATGACTATATTCTAAAAAAGGCTAATAGAGGTCATAATTTTAACGATGTAAAAAAAGCATCTAAATTAATTAGATGGTATGGATTCAACTTAGGACATCAAATGATGGTAGGATTACCAGAAAGTACAAGAATAGATGAAATAAATACAGCTAAAGCTTTAGTTAAATTAAAACCTAAAATGGTTAGAATATATCCAGTATTAGTAATAAAAGGAACAAAGTTAGAACAAGATTATATAGAAAAAAATTATGAACCACTATCTGTTGTACAAGCAGTAGAAACTTGCAAAGAATTAGTAAAAATATTTGTAAAACATCATATAGATGTAATAAGAGTTGGATTACAAAACACAGATGAAATATCAGAACCAGGAACGGAGAACAGTGAGGTAGTTGCAGGTCCATATCATCCAGCATTTAGACAGTTAGTAGAATCTAGTTTATGGTATGATGCAATTGTCAATAAAATAAAAAAATTAAATGTAAAAGTAAAAGAAGTAGAAATTACAGTAAATCCAATTGATGCAAATAATGTAATAGGGCATAAAAAAGAAAACATTTTAAAATTAAAAGATTTATATGAAGTAGATTTAATTGTAAAACAAGATGAAAATATTAAACAAGGAAAATGTGATATTAAAGTAACAAAAGAATATAACGACTTTTTAGAAGAAAAAACAGATAAAACCATAAAAATTTAAAATAATTACAAAAATAATAATAAAAGTAAAATGAATAAAACCATCTGTATTAACAAATAATAGTAATACAGGTGGTTTTATGAATATTAAAAGTAAAAATATAAAAAAAACAATAATAGAAACATTAGAAACAATTTTAGGAGCATTTTTTATGGCTACAGCAACATCACTTTTTCTATTACCAAATCAGCTATCATCAGGAGGATTTGCAGGAATTGCAACAATAGCATACTATTTTTTAAATATCCCAATGGGAACAACAATTCTGGCATTAAATATTCCTCTTTTTATATTTGCAGGATATAAATTAGGGAAAGATTTTTTTATAAAATCAATAATAGGAACTACAAGTTTTTCAATATTTATAGATATATTAGATAAATTAGAACCATTTACACATGATAGATTTTTAGCATGCATATATGGTGGAATAATAATAGGAATTGGCACAGCAATTATACTTAAGGCAAATGCATCAACGGGAGGATCAGACTTAGTAAGTATGTTAACAAAAAAATATAAACCAGATATTAGAACAAGTAATGTAATAATAATAGTAGATGCAATTATAGTTGGTCTAAATATGATATTTTTCAAAGAAATAGAAATAGGTTTATATTCTGCTATAGCAATATATCTTATGGGAAAAATGATTGATATAATTTTTGAAGGAATTTATTTTACAAAGCTATTAATCATAATTTCAGATAAAAATGAGCAAATTGCAGAAGAAATAGGAGAACAAGTAGGAAAAGGAACTACAGGACTATATGGAAAAGGAATGTACACAGATGAAAGCAAATTAGTACTAATTTGTGCAGCATCAAGAGGTGATGTGGCAAAAGTAAAAAACGTATCAAAGAAAGTAGATTCTAAATGTTTTATAATAATAGCAAATGCAAGAGAAGTTTTAGGATTAGGTTTTTAATAAAAACAATAAATAATATACAAAGAATATTTAGTATTGAAACAAAAAAAGAATGTTCATATATTGAACATTCTTTTTAATGAGATAAATCATCATCATTAGTTTCAATATTTTCTTTTTTATTAGGATTATAATGACCAATAATATTGTTTTTTGTCTGATTATGTAATACTTCATAGTTCAAAAATGAACGATAGAAATTAGTTATCAGTATAGATAGATTAGAAATATCTAGGGCATTAGAAATATTATTTAAATAATTATCTAATAAAGGTGAAACCATTTTTTTAAAAGCATCTAAGGAATCAATATTTTTAAAAAAGTCTTTTTTAAAAATATATTTATTACAATCAGCAGCATCATTTAAGTATTTTATAGAAGTTATTACTGTATCTGCTGAAGTTTGGTCAAGTGTACTTTTAGGAAATTCCTCTGTATGTGCAATTTTATTTTTTTCTTTTTTAGGAGCAAATGACAAAGGAAAAGTACCATAAGGATCTTGATCATCATATCTAGAGTTCAAAATAGACACTGATTTATCAATATTAGTTCCAACTTTTTCTTTTAATTCATCAGGACAAATTATAAGAATATCTCCTGCCCCATATGATATAATTTGAATATCATCAGGCGAAAAATTAAAAGATGTTTTATTATAATTTAAGTCCTTACAAAAACTCTTCAAAAATAAAGAATTAGTATGATCTTTTCTAAAGTCAGTAGTATCATATCCATATGCAGAATTTGATAATTTGATTCCAGGGATAGATATATAAAAAGCATATAGAGGCTTTTTAGCTGAAGATATTTCATTTGCTAAATATAATTTAAAGTAAGATTTATTTAAGAAACCAGATGACTTATCATGTGTTAAATCTTGAGTTAAAATATTTAACTTTTTGCTCAATTGTTTTATAGCATCATCAGACAATATATCTAAATTAACATTTTCTCTATCTGTTAGTAACATATGAATTAATTTTGCTGTATCTGGATCAATAATACTATTTAAATTATTAGTAGCGTTTTTACTTTCTGAGATATTGCCATTTTGACCAGCAACTGGTGAGGCAATATCATTACTTGTTGTATGTTCATTAAGTTTTTCTTTTAATAAAGAAGATATTGCAGGTAATAAGAAAGAAGAAATATCTTTAATTTGTTCTGCAGTAAAATCTAAATTACTAGAAGGCCTTAAAGTTTGCAAAAAATTATATGTTATAACATTAATATGATTAGTTATTTTAGCCCAGTTTTGCTTTTGTTCATTAGAAGTATTATTAGGAGCTTTTAAAGCTAAAAAACTATCTTCTATTATTTGAGTAGGTGAATCATGTTCATTTCTATAAGCTTTTCTTTTTGAAACTTCATGAATTGCCAAATCCAATATTTCTTTTAGACTTCCATTAGAGCTATCTTCAGAAGCAAGTTCAATTGACAAACCATAAATGGATTCAGAATGCTCTTTTAAACTTTTGCTTATTTCTTCAGTAAAAGGTGTACAATCATCTACAGTACAATTAGGAAGGACAAAACAAAATTCATCTCCACCTAACCTAAGCGTAAGAGCATTAGCTGGAAGAATACCTTGAATTAAGTACAAAGAATCTTGCATTGCTTTTGTTCCAACATCATGACCATATTTATTATTGATAATATTTAATTTATTAAAATCTCCAAAAATACAAGAATAAGGTCTTTTTTCTTTTTCATAATAACGGATAATTATATCCCAACTATATTGCTTACTAAAAGCATTATTTAGGTCAGGTTTTATGAAAATAGAAGCCTTATCTATCTGGCTATTTAGTTCTGATAATAAAACTGAACGTTCTTCCATAAAAATAATTACTCCTTGATTTATAAATTATTTATATAATAGCACAAAAAAATCGTGAAATCAATAAAAAACAAATTGAATTATAACATAAATTTATGTTATAATAAACAAAAATATTATGTAACGGGAGAAAAAATACATGAAGCAAGAAAAAATTTTATTAAAAGATGTGAATTCATTTGAATTAGAAGATATTTTTGAATGTGGACAATGTTTTAGATGGACAAAAATGGAAGACGGAAGTTACACAGGAATAATAAAAGATGGGGTAATAAATATAAAAAAGAACAATGAAGAAATAGAAATTAATGGAAAATGTAACAGAGATTTAAAAACAGTAGTAACTGAATATTTTGACCTAGAAAGAGATTATAAAGAAATAAAAAAAGAACTAATAAAAATTGATGAATATATGAAACAGAGTATAGAACATGGAAAAGGAATAAGAATATTAAACCAAGACTTGTGGGAAACAACAATATCATTTATAATATCAGCAAATAACAATATTCCAAGAATAAAAGGAATAATAGAAAGACTTTCTCAAAAATATGGAGAACCAATAGAATTTCAAGGAAAAACATATTACACATTTCCAACACCAGAACAATTAAAGGATGTAACAGTAGAAGAATTTAGAAAATTAGGATTAGGTTTTAGAGATATTAGGCTATATGAAACAACACATATGATACTAGAAAATAAAGTAAATTTAGAAGAGTTAAAACAAAATAAAAACACAGAAGAAGTAAGGAATCAACTGTTAACATTATCAGGAGTGGGACCCAAAGTTGCAGATTGCATTCTACTATTTTCTGACTTAAAAAGATTTGATGTATTCCCGATTGATGTATGGGTAAGAAGAGTAATGAATGAATTATACATAAAAAAAGATGATGAAACAAAAGTAAATAAAAAAGAAATAGAAAAAATAGCAGAAGAAAAATTTGGAGATTTAAAAGGAATAGCACAACAATATTTGTTTTATTGGAGACGTGAAAGCTAATAGATACAAAAACGAGAAGAGGGAAGAGGGAAAGAGGGACGTTCCTTGATTTTCCCATTTTG
>FR884559.1:0-3324 GCA_000435535.1 Clostridium sp. CAG:575
TTTCCATTTGGACATTGTATTTTATTTAATCCGTTTTCTGTATCACTTACTTTTATAAGTATTTGAACATTTTCTCCATTTCTTGATACTGCTTCATATGAGAACTGTATTTCTCCATGATTTTCTATTTCTGTTATATTTAGCTCTTCAGCTATTAAAAACTTTTTAGTTATTCCATCTTTTTCCATTGTTATTTTTTTGCCACTTATTGATGCATCATTTTTTACACTTGGGTTATACTCTGATAATTTTTCGTTTATCCATTCTTGTGTTATATCATCAAGTGTTACATCTCCAACTTTTTCTACTTGCAAATCTTGCACTGCTAAAATTAAACTTTCTTTTATTTCCGCTTCTATTTGTGCTTTTTTTGCTTGTTTAACTCTTGTTATTAATCCATTTTCTCCAGTTAATGTTGCTATTGTTACACCAGCTAATATTAATAAAATTATTATAGTAATTACAAGTGCTATTAATGTGATTCCTTTATTTTCTAAAAAATTCTTCATTTGTTACCCCCCTACTTAATTTATTTTAATCCATTTTAGGTTATATGTCAATAACCCAAAATAGATTATTTTAGAATAGAATAGAGGTGCTGAATATGTATAAAAGAATTCGTGATTTAAGAGAAGATAAAGATTTATCACAAAAAGAAATTGCTAGTATTTTAAATATGTCACAAACTGGATATTCAAAATATGAAGTTGGTACAAATGATGTTCCTACAAAAATTTTAATTCAATTAGCCAATTTCTATAATACTTCTGTCGATTATATTCTTGGATTAACTAATGAAATTAAACCATACAAAAGATAAAAATGTGAAACTTTTTGCATCCTTTGCAATTAGTTTCACATTTTTATCTTTTAATTTTGAACTTTTTTACATCCATACCTCTATATTAAATATTCCATTATCTTCAAGTTTTATAAGTCCCTTTTCATTATTACTTTCATTTGTTTCAATTTCTTTTCCATTTACTATAACTTTTGTTACTCCTGTATTTTTCCCATTTGGATTTTTTACAACAATATTATAAATGCTATTTTTCCATTTATATTGAATATTATATTCTTTCCAATCCTTTGGAATACATGGTTCGATACTCATAATTTCATTTTTTATTTTTAATCCTAATATAAATTCTATTCCTGCTTTATAATACCAACTTGATGAACCAGTATACCATGTCCAGCCTCCATGTCCTGCTAAATTATTTGCACCATAAATATCTGCTGGTATTACATATGGCTCTACTTTATATTTTTTAGCCGCATCCATTGTTCGAGAATGTTCAATTGGATTTATCATTCTATATAGTTCTGTTGCTTTATCTCCAAATCCTAATATTGTTTCTGCAATTATTACCCAAACTGCTGCATGTGTGTATTGTCCTCCATTTTCTCTTACTCCTGGTAAATATGCTTTTATATACCCTGGTTCTAACTTTCCTTTTTCAAATGGTGGGTCTAGCAATTTTATAATTCCATTTTCTCTGTCTATTAAGTGATTTTCTAAGCTTTCCATTGATATATATTTTTTGTCATTGTCTCCTGCATTGGAAATTGTGCTCCAACTTTGTGCTATACTATCTATTCTGCATTCATCATTTGCCATACTTCCTAAAATATTTCCGTCATCCATAAATGCTCTTTTATACCATCTTCCATCCCATCCATTTGTATTTAAGGTCTTTTTTAATTGTTGCATAATATTTTTATATTTTTCTACTTTATTTTCTTCTTTTAATTCATTATTTTGTTTTTCTAATAATTCATTTTCTTGAATATTTTTATTTTCACTATTATTATCTTTTACTTTTTCCATTATTTTAGTAAATCTTGCAAGCACATTATACAAGAAAAATCCAAGCCATACACTTTCGCCCTTTCCTTTTGGTCCAACATTGCTAAATCCATCATTCCAATCTCCACTTCCTATTTTAGGCAATCCATTTTCTCCAAAATTCAAACTTCTTTCTATTGCTTTTATACAATGTTCATAAATGCTTCCGTCTTCTGTTGAATATTTGTATTTATCATATCTTTCATCTTCATTTTCATTTAAGGTCTTGCCTGTTAAATATGGTGTTCTTTCTTTCAATATGCTGTAATCCCCAGTAAATTCTATATATTCACATGTTAGATAAACCAGCCATAACAAGTCGTCTGAAAATTTTGTTCTTATTCCTCTTCCTGTTTCTTCATGCCACCAGTGTTCTACATCTCCTTCTAAAAATTGATGTCTACTGTGTTTTATAATTTGATTTTTTAAAATTTGTGGATTTAGATATTTTAATCCTATCGTATCTTGCAATTGATCTCTAAATCCATAAGCTCCTCCTGACTGATAATATCCGGTTTTTGCCATTAGTCTACTTTCTATAGTTTGATATAGTGCCCATCCGTTTAATATAATATTCATTGATTCTAATGGTGTATATACTTGTAGTTTTCCTAATTGTTCTTTCCATTCGTTTTTTACTTTTTCTAATTCTTGTTTACAATTTTGAATTTTACTATATTTATAAGCTATATTTTTGCTGTCTAGTATTGATTCTTCTGCTCCAAGTGTAAAGACTATTTCTTTTTCAGATAAACTTTCCATTTCTATTTCTATTTCATATGCTATACATGGCTTTTTTCCCAAGCTGTTTTCGTTATTTAGAGTTGTTTTTTTAAGTCCATCTGGGTTTGATAGATTTCCTTTTCCTAAAAAGAATTTTTTATCTCCTGTATAACTTTTTATTTTTTCGCTATTAGATACATATACAATTTCATTCTTAAAGTCAGAATTATAAAGATTTTGAGCACATATTATATTGTTATTTTTGTCATAATTTAAGTTTATATATCCATTTGATTTTATTTCATCTTCTCCAAGAACTGGTTTTATATAATATACTATTTTTATTTTCTTTCTGTTTAAATTCATATTTTTTAATTTTAAAATTGAGATTTTTACACTGTCATCTTTTGGTACAAATACTTCTAGTTCTTGTTCTATTCCATCACTTTTATGAATATATTTTGTGTAACCAAATCCATATATAATATTATAATTTTTATTATCTGGCATAGGGTTTAGTCCAAGTGACCAAGCCTTTTTTGTTTCTATGTCTTTAATATATATTATTTCTGATGGTATATCAAAATTTGGTTGATTTTCCCATGATGTTATTCTGTTTAGTCTACTATTTTTGTACCAAGTATATCCTCCCATGTTTTCTGTAACTAAAGTTCCAAACTTTTCGTTTGCCATAATATGTGACCATACTGTTGGCAACCTGTTTTCTTTGCTTGTTTTTATTAAATACTCTT
>FR884559.1:3355-11322 GCA_000435535.1 Clostridium sp. CAG:575
TTCCCATCTGGTGAAAATGCTCCATATTCATTATAATATTGTAATTTTTCTGTATTTTGCAATATATCAATATTTTCTGTGTTTTCCGCTTCTATACTCTGTATTTCTTGTTCGTTTTCTATTGTTTTGTATTTTTCTAAATATTCTTCTTCCATTTCTTTTAAAGCATTTTTTATTCCACCTTTATTTGCATTTATTGTAACTGATGAAAGTAGTTGTAATAATTCTAAATCTTCTTTGTTGATTTCATTTTTAGAAAGTTCAAAAATTCCACCTCTAACATTTTTTAAATATGCTAATTGACTTCCTTGAACTATACTTTCAATTTCTTCTCTTACATAGTTTTCATAGCTATGTTTTTCTTCATCTATTATTACAAGTTCTACTTCAATATTTTTTGTTCTTATAAATTCATAAGCTTTTAAAACTTCTTTTATTACATATGAGTCATTTATATCTTTTATTTTAACTAAGATGATTGGTATATCTCCAGAAATTCCATATTTCCATAATTCACTTTGTTCATATATTCTTTTTGTTAATTTTTCTATATTTCCCTTTTTGGTTGGATTGCTAAAAATTATATATGATAATATTTTTTGATAATCCTGAATTTGACTTCCCTTTATTCTTAGATATCTACTTTGTGCTTCGTTTTTTGCTTTTGATAATTCAAATGCTTTTTTGATATTTTCATTAATTTTATATTTTTTTATATTATTTAAAACTCTATCTTTTTCTTCTCCTACAGATATTATTAAATTCACTGTAACTTTTTGCTCTGGTTTTACTTTTATTGTTCTTTTTAATGCTACTATTGGTTCTGTTACAAGTCCCATTTTTTTAGAAAATGGATTAGAGTTTTTAACCATTTGTGGTATTCCTATATTTCCTCTTCCTGTAAACTTTTCTTGGTCAATTTCATACTCTAAATCCCCAATTACTTCATTATCTGTGGATAAATTTGCTCCCATATATAATTCTTGTTCATGTGTTTCTCTTTTTTTTCTTTTTACAATTATGCTATTTGTTTCATGGTCAAAATCATATACTAAAAATAATTTATTAAATGCTGGATGTGCATAATCTTGTTCTTTTTTAGAAAGTACTGGTTCCATATATGATGTTAATTCTAACAGTTCTTCTTCATTTCCTAAATTTTCTAGTGTTACTTGTCTTATTTCTACTGGTTCATCTGGTGCTATTATTGTTTCTATTTTTGTTTTAATATTGTCATTTATCATTTCTTGCTCGATTTTATCTGGCATAAAGCTTATTTGATATTTGTTATTTCCTATATTATTAGAACTCCATATTTTCTTTGATTTTATATTTTTTATATAAAAGATTATACCTTGTGAATAGTCATCTGTATTTTTAAATCTGTTTATTATTTTTGAATTATATGCACTTACACCTTCTCCTTTTTGGTTCATTGCTATTAGATAATTGTCACTAGATATTATATTTCCTCTTATTAATCTATCATCTATTTTTTTATAAGTTTCTTGTGTATATCCTTCATAATCTACATATTTTGGCTTTTCAACTTTTTCTTTATTTTCTTTTGTTATAATTGCTTTTTCTGGCATTCTTTCTTGTAATAACACTTCTACCGCTTCTATTTCTGGATTTTGTATAAATCTTTTTTGTAAAATATTCGTGTTAAATAAATTGTTTATTGCTAGCAATATCAGACTTTGATGATGAGCCATATATGTTTTTACTACACTTGCTTTTTTACCATTTTCAACTCTTTCTGGTGTAAAATCTATAGATTCATAAAATCCATATTTTCCAAGCATTCCTAGCTCTTCGTCTTTTTTCATGTTTTGATATACTTCTTTTGGATAATCTGTTATTGCTAATATACTTCCATATGCTGAAACGACAATTTCATCTGCTAGTCCTCTTTTTAGTCCTAACCATGGTATTCCAAAGGCTTTATATTGATAGTTTGAGTATAAATCTTTTAAATTAAATGCAGCTTCTGATATTCCCCAAGGTATTTGTAATTTTTTTGCATATTCCATTTGACTCATTATCATAAATTTACATGATTCGTCTAATAGGCTTCCTTTATATTTTGGTATATTTATATTTGGCATAAGATACTCAAATGATGTTCCAGACCATGATATTAGACCTTTATATTTTCCTAATACTGTTAATGTTCTACTTAGTGAATTCCAATGTTTTATTGGTACATCTTTTTTTGCTATTGCAATTAAACTTGTTTGTCTTGCTTCTGATACTAATAAATCGTAATACGAATCTGTTAATTTGTTTTCTTCTATATTGTAACCAATTGAGAAAATTCTGTGTTCTGTACTGTACAAATATGAAAAATCTGTATTATCTATCATCTTATCTACCATTTTTTCTAAATCATTTAATTCATTTTCTTTTAGCCAAGTTTTTATTACATATAAATATCCTACAAAATTCCCGCTATCTACTGTTGATACATATCGTGGAAATAATGCTTCCTTTGTTTTTATGTTGTACCAGTTATATAAATGACCATTCCATTTTGGTAAATTAGCTACTGTGTCTAAAATATTTGTAACTAATGTTATTGCATGTTCTTTTTTGATAAAATTTAAATCATTTGCCGAAATTACTGCCATTAATGATAATCCAATATTTGTTGATGATGTTCGTGGTACTATTTCTTGTTTTCTTCCTTCTTGGTAATTATCTGGTATTAAATAATTATTTTCTTTTGTTAGATACTTTTCAAAGAAATTCCAAGTTTGTTTTGCTATATCTAAGATGTATTGTTGTTCTTTTTTGTTTAATAATTCTATTGATGTTTTTTCCTTTTTTTCTTTGCTTATATACCACATTGTAAATGGTGCTATAATCCATAAAATTCCCAGTATAAGCAATAGAATATTATTATTCTTATACAAGATATACCCTAATATTGAAATTGCTCCTATTACTACATTACTTATCATATTTTTATAGTAAGAAATTAAATCTGTTTTTGCTTGTTTTTCTGCTTCTTCTGATGTCATCCATTCTAATAAATTTTTATGTGTATATATTAATCTGTTTAATGTTTTTATTATTGCTTTTAAAGCTGTGTATGCTTTATATGGCACACAGGAAAGTGTTATTATCGCTCTTGAAAATATTCCTTTTAAGCCTGTAATTTTTGGTGTAAATTTTTTCTGTTCTTCTTCTCCTTCTTTTTTTCCAATACAATAATTCCATAATTCTAATAAACATGGTAATATTATAATTAAAACTAATAGTAAATTTTGCCCCCATGTTTTTGTCAAATATGTTTTTCCTATTAAATAACTGTAAATTAGTGCTACAATTACTGATATTTCTAGCATACTTCTTCTTAAATTATCTAAAATTTTATATTTTGATAATCTATTTAATGGGCTGTTTTTACCTATCCACCTTATTATTTGCCAGTCTCCTCGTATCCATCTTGAAAGTCTATTCATAAAACTTGTATATTTGGTTGGATATCCGTCCATAAGTAGAATATCTGATACTAACCCACATCTTAGATAACAACCTTCTAATAAGTCATGACTTAATACTGTATTTTCTGGTATTGCATTTTTTAATACTTTAGAAAAAACTTTTAAATCATATATTCCTTTTCCTGTAAAAATTCCTTCTTTAAAATTGTCTTGATATATATCTGAAATTGCATTTGTATAGTTGTCTATTCCTCCTGCTCCTGCAAATATTTGTGTAAATAATGTTTTATAGCTTACGTCTAAATTAATTCCAACTCTTGGTTGCATTATTCCATATCCATCAATTACTATATTTTTCTTTTCATCTATCACTGGTGTATTTAAGATGTGTGCCATTGCTCCTATAAGTTCTAGTGCTGAATTTAAGATTAGGTCTGTATCTGCATCTAATGTAATTATATATTTTATGCTTTTTTTAATTTCTATTGTTTTTTCTTTTTCGCTTTCTGTTATTTCTTTTGAATTTTGTTTATTTTCTATATATTCTTCTAGTGTATTTGTTAAAAATGGATTTTTTGTATTTCCTAATAGATATTCATTAAATTGATTTAATAAACCTCTTTTCCTTTCCCATCCTAGATAACATTCTTCTTTTTCATTCCATATTCTTTTTCTATAAACAAAATTAAATATTGGAAAATCACTGTTTTTGTATTTTTCGTTTAAAAGTTGTACTTGCCTTTTTCCTTCTTCTATTACTTCATTATCAAATGCTTCTATTTCGGTACTGCTTTGTGAACAATCTCCTAATAAGGCAAAATATAAGTTTTCTGATTTATTTGCAAGATAATAAACTTCTAAGTTTTTCATCATTTCTTTTACTTTTTCTTTTGATTTTAGTATTGTTGGTATTACTACCATGCTTGTGTTTTCTTTGTCTATTCCTTTTGAAAAATCCATTTTTGGTATTAGTTTTGGTTTTACTATTTTACTTAAAATGTATTGTGTTATTTGTATTGTTATTTCACTTGCTGGTATTAAGAATAAAATAAATGTTATTATTGTTAAATATGATTTTTTTATTTGTAGATTTAATAAATAGCTTATTATTGCTGATATTGTTATTGTTATTGTTGAAATTACTAATAAATATATTTTTGTTTTTATTTCTGGTGTTTCTTCTCTTTTGGCTGTGTATTCTAATTTTTGATATAATTGATTTATTCCTTTATCTATTAAATAATAGCCTATATGGCTTTCTTTATTTACTTTTATGTTGTTTTCTTCTGTATTTTCTAGTTCATTTTTCAAAGTATTTTCTATGTTGTTTATATTGTTTGTTTCTGCTAGCTCTAGTATTTTTCTAGCAATATATAGTTCTGATATTTTTGTTTTTTTACTTATTTCTTTTATTTTTGCTCTATAATATTCTTTGGTTTTGTAATCCATTTTAGAATATATATGTGCTGGGTCTTTTTTTAGTAGTTCTTCTACTCCATTTATCTTTTCAAATATTTCTAAGAAATTTATTCTTTGGATTTTTTTCATACTTGTTATGCTATTTCCCATTAATACTTTTTGAACTGCTATATCAAAGTGTTCTTTTTTTATTACTTCTGATACTGTTGTTCCTAATCTTTCTACTATTTCTTCTAGTGCTTTTAAGTACCTATTTCCTTTTTTCCCATATCTTTTTAATGTGTATGACATATATTCTATAAATGAATATTTCATATCTTGGTATAAGTCTTTTTCTAACTTTTTACTAATTGTTTTAAATTTTATTTCTGTTTTATCTTTGTTTTCTACTAATCTTTCTGTTATGTTTTCTACTTTGTATTTTTCTAGTTGACTACTATAGATTTTGATACATATGTCTTTTATATTTTCTATAATTGCTATTTGCAAAAATATACCTATATTCCAAATTTCGTCCATACTCAGTGTTTTTTTACTTTGATAGCTTTTTAAGTATTCTTCTAAATTATCTCTTTCAATTTTGTTGTCTGAATATGCAACAATTTCTGTTGCTAGTACATAAATTCTAGCAAACCCTTTATATTCTCCATTTGCTATTCCTACAAAATTTGTGTATTTATTTATTGTTAAATCATTTTGAATTTGTTTTACTGTTTCTTCTATTATATAGAAGTTATCTAATAACCATTCTCCTGCTGGGTGTATTGTTATTCCTAGTTTTAGGTGTTCATTTAGTAGTTTATACACTTCTTCTATCATTTTAAAGTTTTCTATTAAGTTTGGTATTGGATATGTGTTTTTCTCTGATTTTGGTACAATGTTGTGGTTTGTTGCTATTTTTTCTAAGTGGTTTTGCAATTGGCTTTTTTCTAGCATTGTGCCTTTTATTTTTAACACTTTTGTTTCTTTCAAAAAAATTCCACTCCTTGCATTTTTTGTTTTTCTTATTGTTTGCAAAAAGTGGAAATTTATTCAGTTTTTATATTTCAAATCTTTATTTTATTTTAAAATTGAAAAAGGTCTGTACTACAGACCTTTTTTTTCACAATAGCTCGAAAATTTGTTTTCATAAAAGTATGTCCAAATTAAAATACCTATGAATATGATGAAAACACCTGCAATAAATACAAGTCCTGTTTTATAACTGCCTAGTGCCCCCCAAAGCATTGTCCACGTACCTATTGCAATTATAATATAAGCAATACAATATGCTATTATTTTTCTTAATCTCCACCGTATTACCATTCTGCTTCTCTGTTCTTTAGTCATTTCCTTCATGTTTTTTCTCCTTTTCTGGCTATATATCTAGCCAATTCATACTATAAGTTATTTATATTATAACACATTTTTACAAAATATGCAAAAATATATCATTTTTTTTATTTTTGCATATTATATATTAATCAAACGTCAAGTTTGGAGTAATTTAAAATTAATTGAAAGGATGTAATTTTTATGGAAATGGATGCTAAAAAACCTTTTTGTCCAGTATTAGATGTTGATGGTGTTATTGCAGGAGGAAAACAATTTGATTTAGATATAACTTTACCAGAAGATAATAGAGATGTTATTTATGGTGTTATTAAAAATTGTTTTAAAGAGCCAGTTCGTAATGCTGTTGTAAAATTAACAGAAATCGTTTACGATTGTGGTAAAGAAGAAAGAAGACCTATTGGTCATACTTTTACAGATAATGAAGGTGAATTTGTTTTTGGGCCTCTTTGTCCAGATAGACACTATGCTCTTCAAATTTGGGCAAATACAACTAAAAAAATAAAAGTTTGTGCTAAATGTCATCATGAAGGAAAATGCCTAAAAGGTGAAAAAAATGAAAAATGTGATTGCTTTATAAATGATGAAAAACCTTGTTTTAGAGATGAACCTTGTGAGGATAAAAAATAAATTTTTTGCGAATAATTTAGTAACATTATTTATATAACAATATTTTGATGTTTGCTATAAAAAGAACAATCGACTGAAGTAACCTATATGCATTACTCTATGTCTATTGTTCTTTTTTTACAATACTCTCATTCTTTTTGCGATTTTTTTACCTTTTTTTATCATTTTTTTATTCATTATATTTGTATCTTGATACATCATTATTAATCCTGTTGTTATTAATCCCCCAACAATTAAACCTTTTGCAAATTTCATATATACCAACCCTTTCTTTTTTATTTATCTTCTCCTATTTTTTTCTTTTTATTCTGTTTTATTATGGTATATATTTCATGTATAGCAATTATTGCTAAAAAAATTCCAAATATTTTTTTTAATTTTTCCACTTCGGTATGAACTGATAAGTTTGCTCCAATAATTGCTCCTAATATTCCAAATATAGATATAATTATTGCTAATTTTAAGTCTATATTCTTATTTTTTAGATTTACTATTGTAGCAACAATTGATGTTGGAATAAAAAATATCAAATTTGCAGCTTGCGCTACATGTTGATCTATTCCACACAAAAATGTTAATAAAAATATTAGAATTGTTCCCCCTCCCATACCTGTACTGCTTACTATGCCTGAGGCAATTCCAATTAATATTTCTATCATTTTTCCTCCAACTTCCTTGTATTGTTTATTAGTTCTTTTATTATTGTTTCTGCTAAATTTGTCAAACATCTATCACATTTTAATATTTGATTTATAATATCTGTTTTTAATTGCTTATCTTCTATATTATCAACTATATCTATCACTTTTTCTAATTCGAATAAATATTGAGAGTTTTTGTTTTTCCAATTACTATTTTCTAATTTTTTTAAATATTGTTCTTCCATTAAATTTTCCTTTCATTTTTTTATTTTCTTTTACATTTATTCTAGTAATATATTATTCAAAATAATGTAGCTTTTATCATTTGTTTTATGAAATTGCTTTTTTTATATATGAACAATCTTTTATGTCTCTTTTAATTTTATATAAATGTAATTTTAAAATATCATTTTAAAAGATATATAAATTAAAAATATTGTAAATGATATTTTTAATATTTTTTCTGGTAATTTTTTTAATAGTTTTGTGCCTATAC
>FR884560.1:0-2224 GCA_000435535.1 Clostridium sp. CAG:575
TATAGCCTGTTCATTGCGTTCAAAAAAGAAAATTTAAAATAAAAAGTTGAGCCTCTTTCACGTAAGTTTTAAAATTTATATACCTATATGTTTTTTATAATTTTGAATGTGATTAGAGTAATATTAGAATTTCTTAAATAAATTTATGGAAAGAGTTCACGTCGAACGAAGTGAGGACTAAGTGGAAGGGTGCCATAAATTTGTTTTAGAAATTCTTATGTTACGTATTGAGCCGAAAAAATTATAAAAAACATATAGGTATATAAATTTTTTCGTGAACACTCCTCAATTTTTTATTTAAGATTTTCTATTTTTTCACTCCAATAAAGCGGCTATAAATCTAATCTAGGTTAAGTCCTAAAGATACATGCTTCCACACCAAACGTCTTTTACTGAACTGTAACGATTTAGTATATGTTTTTTTGCGTATTAATTGTAATAATTTTGCATTTATGATAATATAAAACAAAATTAAAATATAAAAAATATTAAGAGGTAGAATAATGAAAATAGGAATTGATATAGATGATACATTAACAGATATTAGAGATGAATTGAAATTAGCAGCAGAAAAATATGCTAGTGAACTAGGAAAGAAAAAAAGAGAAGACAAATACGTCGAAGATAATAATAATGGAAACACATATCAAATAAAATATGGTTTTACTTATGATGAATTAAAATATTTTTTAAGTGTTATACAAGAAGAAATTACTAGAAAAGTTAAACCTAGAGAAAACATTGTAGAAATTATAAAAAAATTACATGATGAAGGACATGAAATTTATATAATAACAGCAAGAGATTTTGAGTTCCATGAAGACCCTTATAAATTAAGCAAAGATTGGTTAGATAAAAATAATATTTGTTATGATAAATTAATAGTAAATGCAAGAAATAAAGTAGAAGCATGTAGAAAAGAAAATATAGATTTGTTTATAGATGATCAATTAGCAAATTGTACTAGATTATCTGAAGCTGGAATAAAGGTTATAAGAATTACTGAATATACTGATAAGCATGGAAAAATTGTAAATAAGAAAAATTGGAATGAAATATATAATTACATAAAAGAAATGGAGTAACAAATGAAAAAAATAAAAACTGAAAATCAAATATTAATAATGTTAGCATTTTTTAGCATATCAGTAGGACTATGGGAAAATTTTAGACAATTATGGTTACAAGATAATAATTTTGCTATTACTAATATAAGTAACATATTAAGTATAGGAACTTTTATAAGTGTTATAATTATTGGACTAATAGGAAAATATATAAAATTAGATAAATTAAAAAGTACATTAGTAATAGTATTATTAGTAAAATTCGTAAATATGTTTTGGCTATATTTTTTAAATAGGACAGGGGAGATAGAACTAATCAGATTAGCAATAATAGTAGATATTGTAACAGAATATATAATAATCACAAGTATTTATCCATTAATCACAACTATTGTAAAAACAGGAACAATATATAGCAAAAGAAGATTAACAGAATATTTATTTAGAGATGTTGGAATTTTATTTGGAGGAGTGTTCATAGGTAGAAGCATAGCAGGATTAGTTTTTAATTATAATGTATGTTTGCTTATCGCAAATATCTTTTTACTATTTTCATTAATAGTATTATTAAATATAAAAGTTACTGATTCTATTAATGTAGAAGAATATAAAGAAGCTTCTTTAAAATGTATTTTTAAAGATAAGCTTTTAATATTGTATTTGATTTATACATTAATTGGAACAATTGCAATGTCAACAGCTCTGGGATTAAAAATGCTTACACTTACGAATTATTTTCAATTTAGTGATAGAGTAGCGACTAATTATTTATTAATTATCGGATTATTAGCAGATATTTTTGGAATTATAGCGTTAAAATACTTAACACCAAAAAATGATTATTTAACTGTAACAATAAAATTCGGAATAAGATTTTTTGGATATGTGATAGCATTTATATCAAATAGTATAATTATTACATTAATTGCAATTACTTGGTCTATATTTATTTCAACAGCATATGAAAATATTTGTGATGCCACATATATTAATAGATTAGAAAATAAATATCAGCTAAGTTTTTCAAATATATGCCATATAATTAGATTTTTAGGAGAGGCGATAGGTGTATTCTTTTGTGGTATAATGTATGAAATTGGATTAAGATATATGTTTGGATTGTCTGCTTTATTTATGATATTCCAGATAAGTATAGC
>FR884560.1:2283-20865 GCA_000435535.1 Clostridium sp. CAG:575
AAATTATATGTATGAAAGGACAATAAGAAGTATTTGAAAAGAACAAACTTGATGAGTAATGACTATTTTGATATAATATGGAAAATATTAAGAGGTAAAAGATGAATATAGGAATAGATATAGATAATGTAATATCAAACTTTGATGGAGCATTAAAAAAAGAATTTTTAATACATGATAAAGAACTAAGAAATACAGGAATAATTAACCCAGAAGCACATATGACAAGAGGAATGTTCGATTGGACTTATGATGAGATATGGACATTTTATTTAGAAAATATAGGAAGAATAACCCCTAATCTAGATGTAATTGAAGGAGCAAAAGAATATATTGAAAAGCTAAAAAAAGACGGACACACAATAGTAATTATTACAGGTAGAGATAATGGAGAATATAAAGATCCATATACTATGACAAAAAAATGGCTAAAAGAAAAAGGAATAGTATATGATAAATTAATATTCACAAACGGCTATAAAAACGGAAAACAAGGCAAGGCAGAAAAATGTTTAGAGAATGACATTGATGTAATGATAGATGATTCAGCCAGAATTTGTAAAGAATGTTTTCAAAACAATATTACTACACTTATAATGGACAAGCCGTCTAATAGAGAGGCAAAAGAGATAACAAGAGTTCACAATTGGAAAGAAATTTATGAATTTATTACAAATTATAAAAAAGAAAAAGTAAATGTAATATTAGATACAGACACATATAATGAATGTGATGACCAATTTGCACTAGCATATTTATTGAAAAATCAAGACAAATTTAATATTGAGGCAATTACAGTTGCACCATATTCACACAGTAATAGAAAAGAGACAATAGGAGAAACAACAGAGAAAAGTTATAAAGAAATATTAAAAATATGTAATTGGCTAAATTTTGAAACAAAAAACAAAGTATTTAAAGGTTCAACAGATTATATATGTAATGGATATAATGAAAATAATGATGCTGTAAATAAAATCATAGAAATTGCAACCAAAAATAAAAAGACATATATTTTAGCAATTGGAGCAATTACAAATGTCGCTTTAGCAATTAAGAAAGAACCTAAAATAATTGATAAAATAGAAGTTATATGGTTAGGTGGAAATAAACTAGGATATAAAGACAATCTTGAATATAATTTTAGACAAGATATTGAAGCAGTAAAAATAGTATTTAATTCAAAAGTAAAAATGACTGTATTACCATGCAAAAATGTTGTATCAGACTTGAAAATAGATATAAATACTTTAAAAAATAATTTGGAAAATAAATCAGAATTGTGTAATTACTTAATTGAAAGATTTTATAATGATGGATATCATGGAATACAAGAAACAAGAGTGATTTGGGATATATCAGTAATAGCATATATGATAAATAAAACTTGGTTTAATACAAAAGAAATAAGTTACCCTAATATCAAGGAAGATAGTTCTTACGAATTGACTGATAATAGACATGTTATTACTTTTGTAACTAAATTAGATAGAGATAAAATATATAACGATTTATTTAAGAAATTAGGAGGTAATGATGAAAATAGGTGATGTAGATTTAAATAATATTAAAGTTAGTATTTTTGATTTTGATGAAACATTAGCAATTCATAAAGATAAAGATTTTACAAAACATCGTAGTGAAAGTGAGGAAAGTTTTACAAATTGGTATTATAATGCCTATAAAAATCCAAACAAATTTTATGATGAAATAGAACCTTGTACAAAATCAGAAATATTGTATAATCTTATTAATAATTTAAGAAATAAAAAAATTAAAATGTATTGCTTATCTGGAATGAAATTTTCATTTCATTTAAAAGCAAAGCAAACATTTATAGATAAATATTATGGTGATGATATTGAAGTTATATCAACTTCAGAACAAGAATTAAAACTTAAAGGCATAAGAGTACTTGCAAAACTTAATAATTGTAAATTAAATGAAATTTTATTTATAGATGATAATTTAGATGTTATTGCATTATTAGAAAAAAATGGCATAAAAGCAATACATATAGATAATATAAGTTAGGAGGAAATCTATGAAATTAACAAGTGATGAAGTAAGAACTATATTAGAGAATTTTAGAGGAACAACTCAAAGTGATAAATGGATAGACCATTGCATTTGCGTTGGAAATACAGCAGGAAGAATAGCACAAGCATTAAAGGAAAAAGGATATGATGTAGATGTAGATAAAACAATAACTCTTGGATATTTACATGATATTGGCAAATATACTGGAGAATCTCATGGACATGAGATAAGTGGATATAATTATTTGAAAGATAAAGGGTATGATGAAGAATATTGCAACATATGTATAACACATTCATATTTAAATAATGACATTGTATGTACTGCTGGAGGAGTTCCAAATCCAGATGATAAACCTTTTATAGCAGAGTTTATAAAAACACATAAATACACAATAGAAGAAAAATTAATAAATTTATGTGACTTAATGTGTCCACAAGGTGGTAAAGTATTTACGATAGATAAAAGGCTAATTGATATTATGATTAGAAGAGGAGCTTATTCAAATACACAATATCATATTAAAGAAACATATAAACTAAAAGAATATTTTGACAGTTTATTAGGATATAATTTATATGATTTATTTCCAGAAATAAAAGAAAATTTGTAGTAAATTGGAGAAAGAAAATGAATAGATTATTAAGAATAGGGTTTGATACTGGGTTCTGGTATAGGATTGATAATACTAGGGTGCGTTGCAATAAACATAGATAAATATATAACTTTTATGAACATGGATATTGATACATATAAAATATTTGGAGTATATGCTATTATTCAAATGTTTTTTCAATTATTATTAAATTTATCTTTGTGTAAGTTGTATTTTGAAGAAGAAAATAAAAGAGCTAACAAATATAGTTTACTATTCAATTTAATTAATTTTTTTCATTAATCATAATGAGCTTAATAACAAAAGAACAAATAAAAATTGTTGGAATTTCAGTAATATGTATGAGTGTTTTTGTAGTTATTATGATGTTTAGAATAGTAGAAAAAAACAAAGTTTAAAATCAATATAGTAAATTATATTAAATATGATTCTGTATATTTGTTTGAAGAAATTAGTATGTTTGTTAATTATATCAAGTATTATAATGGGTATTATATTATATCCAAGTTATAAGGTAGATATAATGGCAACATCAATCATAGTAAGCATAGAATTGGTAAGTTTATATATGTATTCAATTTATTTAACAAAATTAACATACATACAACTTGAACATTCTGCTATAAAAGCAACCATCAGTAAACAAATTGCAAATATACTTAGAATATTTTGTTCTTTTATATCATCTCCATATTGTACATCAATTGGACTAGCAGTTTCAGTTATATATCAATTAGTATCTACACAGTATATAACTAAAAAAAATAAAATTAATATGGAAATGAAATATAAAAAATTATAATATTATAAAATGTTATAGTTAGTATGATATTTATTGCACAATGAAGAAATTAAAGGTAGTAAAGTTTAAAGAAAAATATTCAAAAAGAAAAGAAGAAAAAGAAGATACGATATATGTGGTTAGTACAGATATAAAAATGAAAAATAACAAAATTAGGATATATAGAGAAAGTAGCAGAAGCAATAAGTGAAGCAACATTTAAAGAATTAGAAATATTTTCAAGTGGATAAAAAACAGAAATAAATAGATTGTTATGTTAACACGAAGAGATTCGTGCGACAGGTATTTCTTTGTGTTAAAATAAGTAACCAGCAGCAAAAAAAATAAAAATAATGAAAACAATTCTGAAGATTGGCTGGTATCAATGATTTAAAAAGTTGAGGGAAAATTACTGAAAAAGCGATAATTCGTTTGACAAAAGTAATAAAAAATTGTATAATGAATATACTAAAGGAAGTAATATTGCAAAATATTATGAAAAGGAAATCCCTAGCCTATAAGTAGGGTATATTGAAGAGGAAACCCCTAGCCTAATATTTGAGAATAATATTGAAGTAGGGTATATTGAAGAGGAAACCCCTAGCCTAAAGTAGGGTATAAAAAGAGCAAGGGTGAAAGCCTTTGCTCGAAATTATTTTAAGGAGAAATGTTTTGAATAATTTAAGACTTTACAAGATAGATATTAATTACATAAAATATTTATATTCTTTTGATAATAGAGTACAATATAATCCCAATAGAGAAGATGAGTATTCAGCCAAAAGACCATATTTAGGTATTGTACTAAAAATAGATAAATATGATTATTTTGTACCACTTGAACATCCAAGACACTCTCATCAAACAATGAAAAATAATATATTTATTTTTAAAATACATAATGGAAAATATGGAATATTAGGATTTAATAATATGATACCTGTAAAAAAAGAACAGCTTATCAAATTTGATATAGATAAAGAAAATGCAGGATATAAGCAAATTCTAATTAGCCAATATCACTTTTGTAATAAGCATAATAAAGAAATAGAAGAAAAAGCAAATGAAACATATAATAGGAGTGTAAAAAATCATTTTATGAAAAAAATATGTTGCGATTTTAGATTATTAGAAGAAAAAAGTGATGAATACAAAAAATAATGATATACTATTTACATAATTTTAAGAATTTACTGATAATAAGTCAGAAAATTTGAAATTAAATTTATAATTTCAGTATCAGAAGTAAATACGTAGAGTATAATGTACCATTATTTACATAAAATATTAGATAATTTTGTGAATGGATCATTACTCTGTTCGTTTGGATTTTGCATAGCATCTAACATCCGTTTTTGATAGTTTTCAAAAGTCAAAGAGTTCAGCAAATGGTAAAATTTAATGTAACTCATAAATAATCTTTTGAAATTCAATTATTTGATAATAGCAAAGGATAGCTAAATTTTAGCTATCCTTTGCTATTATCACAATTATCTTTGTCAGAAGTATTAATATTTTTTTCACAAATTTCAGAAGGCTCTTTAAAACTCAAATACCAACTAATTCCATTTTGATTTTCATTAATATATTTTTGACGCTCTTCAAGCTCACAAAAAGTTTGAGGAGGACGTACTATTACAGGTTGCCCAGGCATCCAGTTTGCGGCGGTTGAACCATTACTACAATCAGCTATTTGAAGAGCTTGAATAATTCTAATAATTTCAGGAATAAATCTACCAATATTTAAAGGATATATTAAAATTGTCCTAACAATACCTTTATCATCAATTATAAAAACAGTTCTAACTGTTTCAGTTGTACTCACATCGTTTGAAATCATACCATATTTTCTGGCAATTTGCCCATTTCTATCTGCAATAATTGGAAAAGGCAATTTTATACCAGTTTTACAATAAATATCATAAATCCAAGCTAAATGAGAAGCATTGCTATCAATACTTAGACCAAGTAGTTCAGTGTTCAGTTTTTGAAAATATGTATAAGCTCTTGCAAATGCAATCATTTCAGTAGTACAAACTGGTGTAAAATCTCCAGGATGTGAAAATAAAACTAGCCATTTTCCTTTATAATCATTCAATGATATAGGACCACAACTTGTTATTGCATCAAAATCAGGTGCTTTTTGTCCAATTTTAACATTTCCATTCATCATCAATTCATAATCCATAAAAAATAAACTCCTTTCATTTTTTATATAATATTGTAATTTAAATAAAAATGTGTATAGTTAAGAACAAAAGAAAGATATATTTAGTTAATATTACTTCTGTAATAGAGATTCCATATATAATATAAAAAGCCTCTGGTCTATATAGACCAGAGGTAAATCTAATGATTTTTAAAATTATTCTTTTTTAGAGCTAAGTATAAGTTCAACATTTATAGTAGTTATAAAATCAAATAAATTTTCATAACTTAGTGTTTTTAAGGTTTCATCACGTAAATATTGAACTTTCAATATATGGAGTGTTTTTAAAACTAACAGCAAATCCATTTGAATGAATATCAGATTCTTTTTTAATCTCTACACCAGAAAAAAGTTCAAAATACTTTCCATCTTTTTCTGTTACTAAAAAGTATTTTTCAAGTGTTAATGGTCCACCTCCATGTGGGTCAAGAAAACTTGAATATATTGTTGTTTTAGCAACAAAAATTTCTGAACAATTTACAATCCTTTCTTCTTGCCTATTCCGCTTTTTGCTTTTGCCCAAAAAAAATTTCATAAAAATTTCCTCCTAGTATTAATTAATTTTTATTGTGTAAAACAAACTAGAATTAAATAAATATACTAAATTATACAACAAGTTTAATTAATAAGCAATATAAATAAAATATATTTTACAAAAAAATATCTATTTTTGTAAAAATAATTATGTGTTTCATAAAAAATACAGAAAAAAGTATAAAAAAATTATATAATAAACAACCGTAAAAAGGGGGAAGAGATTTGAAAAAATTAGAAACAGAAAGATATATATTAAGAATACCAAATATAGAAGATGCAGAAGAAATATATGAAAAATGGGGAACCGATAAAGAAAAAATGGCACAATATAAAGTACATAAGTTATATAGAAATGTTATTGAAGCCAAGGCATTAATTAAAGCAGCAATACAAGAATCAGAAGATGGAGTTATATTTTGGATTATAGAAGAAAAGAAAACTAAAACAATAGTTGGCTATATAAAATTGGAAGCAGGATTAAAGAAAGACAAAAAACGAGAAATTGCATTTTACTTTTTACATGATTGGAGAGAAGATGGAACACCAGAAGAAGTATTAAGCAAAGTAATAGATTATATTTTTACAGAAGAAGAATATGAAACAATTGTTACAAAATTTTATGCGGTAACTCAACAGGATAAAGAACTACTTCATAATATTTTGCTAAAAGTTGGAATGAAGCTGGATGGGATTTTAAGAAATAATTTAATAAATGATGAAGGACAGAAAATAGATAAATATATATATTCAATTTTAAAAGAAGAATACAAAAATATAATTACGTTAAAGTATTGACATATTATTTTTTTAGAAATAAAATAGCATTGTCAAATAAATTGCTCAGAAAATGAAATAATATATATAAGCAATTTATAAAAATATTTAAGGAGGAATTATTATGGCATTAGTAACAACAAAAGAAATGTTTGAAAAAGCAATGCAAGAAAATTATGCAATAGGAGCATTTAATGTAAATAATATGGAAATAATACAAGGAATAGTTGATGCAGCTGCAGAGGCAAATTCACCTGTTATTTTACAAGTATCATCAAGTGCAATTAAATATGCAAGAATAAATTATTTAATGAAAATGGTACAAGCAGCAGTGGAAGAACATCCAAATATTCCAGTAGCAATACATTTAGATCATGGACCAGATTTTGAAACAGCAAAAATGTGCATAGATAATGGATTTACATCAGTTATGATTGATGGATCAAAATATGACTTTGAAGAAAATGTAGCATTAACAAAAAAAGTAGTAGATTATGCTCATGAACATGGAGTTACCGTAGAAGCAGAATTAGGAAAATTAGCTGGAATTGAAGATGATGTAAATGTAGCTGCAGATGATGCTATGTATACAGATCCTGCACAAGCAGAAGAATTTGTTAGAAGAACAGGTTGTGATTCTTTAGCAATAGCCATAGGAACAAGCCATGGGGCATATAAATTTAAAGGAGAAGCAAAACTTAGATTTGATATTTTAAAAGAAGTAAAAAAGAGAATACCAAATACACCAATAGTATTACATGGTGCTTCAACAGTAATACCAGAATTAGTTGAAATGTGTAACAAATTTGGTGGAGATATACCAGGTGCAAAAGGTGTTCCAGATGAAATATTACATGAAGCAAGTATTTCTGGAGTATCAAAAATAAATGTTGATACAGACTTAAGACTTGCAATGACTGCAGGAATTAGAAAAATATTTGTTGAAAATCCAAACGTTTTTGATCCAAGAAAATATTTAGGAGAAGCAAGAGAATTAATTAAAGAAACTGTAAAACATAAAATGGTTGATGTTTTTGGTTCAGAAAATAAAGCATAAAGTTAATTTTACTAGTTAATAATTAGAGAGTGAAGTGTATTATCCGCATTAATTCTAAACTATTAACTAGTATTTTTATGCAAATTATATGTTTTATATTGTATTTTACATAAAAAAGTTATATAATTTATCTACAAAAGTAGAAAGGAGAAATTATAAAAACATAATTATTAAAATGAAACAAATTCACAAAAATATTTTCAAAAGGAGGTTTTCATTATGAAAAAAGCTGAAGAAAATGTAATTTATTTCAAAGTAAAAGATGGAGATGACGAAAAGCAACTAATAGTTCGGGTTGAAGATTTGGAAAAAATAATACAAGAATCAAACGTTAAAGGAATTTCAGATGTTATTGTTAGATTGACAGATGATAATAAGAATTACGAATTTCCAATGAAATTAAAAAAATTAAAAACACTTGTCAAACAGGCAGTATTAATGAAAAACATTATTCCAAATCAACTTTCCAGATATGTTATTGATGTAACACAACGCGTATCTAATAGAAAGGCTGCTAAAATTTTGGAAGGAAGAGATAATGAAATCGAAAAAGTATGGTTTTACTTATCTCAAAAAAATAGAAACAATGTATTTTTAATTGGAGAAAAAGAAGTTGGGAAGACAGCAATAGTAAATGAAATTATCCGGCAAATTTCAACAAATGAATGTCCAAAAGAATTTTACGAAACAAGAGTTTTTATGATTAGACCAGAATTATTATTAGTTGATATTAAAAGTGGTTTTAAATTTGAAATTCTTGTTAAACGTATTATTACTTTGTTGAAATCAGTAAAAGAAAAAACAATTTTGTATATTGATAATCCGATATATATGTTAGCAAATACATGGTTAATTTATGCTTTATATATTTTTATAAAAAAGCTTAATATACCAGTAATCACAACAACAAGTGAAGAGGATTTTTATCAATATTTTTTAGAAGATTCCAACATTGCGAAACATATTAATTATATTTATGTAGAAGAACCAGAAATACATGAATTAGAGCCAATACTTAAAAAGCATATAGCAATCTTAAAAAGACAATATGGTTTGAATATTTCTAAAAAAACAATCGAATTTGGAATTTTTACATCAATGCTGGATGATTCTGTATCTGTTAACCCAGGAAAGACTATAAATATTTTTAAAAGGGCTTTTTTAGAAGCAAAAAGAAAAGACAAAACAGAAGTTGATAGAGAAAGTATTTTAAGTTGTTACAAATCATATATTAAGCTATATAATAGCATGACTGAAGAAACTAAAAGATCAACAGCATATCATGAAACAGGACATTATTTACTTATGGTAAAAAATGAACATGTTTATGATGAAAAAGTTGCATTTGCTTCTATTTTACCAATGATGGATTTCTTGGGTGTTACATGGCCGTATACAATAGAGGGACAGTATAATGGATATTCCAGAGAATATTATATAGATCAAATAGCTATATATATGGCAGGTAGAATAGGAGAGTACGTATATACTAAAGAATATACAACTAGCTTGTCATCAGATATTCAAATTGCTGAAAATATAGCAGAAAATGCTGTTATGAGGCTTGGACTTTCAGAAAACGAACAACTTCAAAAAAGATGTTATATCTCAAACGGTCTTGTAAAAGAGTCCATCCTTTCAGAGTACAAAAAGAAAGAAATTGATGAAGAAGTACAGAAACTGATGGATGAAGGTTATGCAAGAGCAGAAAAAATTATTAATGAAAACAAAGAGTTACTTTCTATTATTGCAGAAAAGCTATTAGAAAATGAGATTCTTACAGGAGAGGAACTCGAAAAGATTTGTGAAGATTACAAGATACATAATAACAAATAATTTCTCAAAAAGGAGATACAATATTGTATCTCCTAAAATTTTTCGGGCATCTGCTGTCTAATTCTTCTTTCCGCGTCCTTTTTAGCTATATCTTGACGTTTATCATAAAGCTTTTTACCTTTACCAATACCTAATTCAATTTTTACTAAACTACCTTTAAAATACATATTTATAGGAACTAAACTACATCCCTTTTGATTTATTAAGCCAACTAATTTATTAATTTCACGTCTATTTAATAATAATTTTCTATCACGTAAAGGGTCTTTATTAAAAATATTACCGTGCTCATATGGACTGATATGCATTCCTACAATATAAACTTCACCTTTTTTAATGACAGCATATGAATCTTTTAAATTAGCTTTTCCATTTCTTATTGATTTAATTTCTGTACCACTTAAAACAATTCCAGCTTCTATTTTGTCTTGAATATCGTAATTGTGATAAGCAGTAGGATTTTTTGCAATTAATTTTGTATTAGACATTTTTATTACCTCAAAAAAATACTTTATAAGATTAAACTCAAACATTAAATAAAAATTTGAATTCAATTTTATAAAGTATAACATAAAATGCAAAAAACTACAATCTAAAATTGCAAGAAATTAGTACTAATCATCATTATTATGGCGGTTAGTATTTGTAAATTGCATTGAATAATACCAAACAACAGCTATTATAGCAATTGCAGCAATTCCTATAATAAGCCAAGTCCAAGCATTAGCGGTCATTCCCATTATTCTAGTATTATCATCTGTGCTAGTTTTTTTTGCTGAATAATTATTAGTTCCTGTAACTTTAGAAGTACCAGAAGACATTACATTAGATAGGTGATTAGATGATGACATATTAGTATGATGGTTCATGTCATTTTCTAAAGTTCCGGTTGCATCTTTTGAAACATTGGAAACATCTTTAGCAGCATTTTCAACGGTATTTTCTACACCACCAACAAAATTCTTAACGTCATTAGCGGCTGTTCCTAATCCATCATTATTTGCAAAACAAACTGAAAAAGAAAAGACAAGACTTAATGCAATAGTAAATGAAATAAGATATTTTCTCTTCATGTAAATTTCCTCCTTAAATATTCAATTGTAAAGTTAGATTTTTAGAAAATAAATCTATTTATATTATTTTAAATTTAGGGCAAAATATACATAGAAAAAAATGAAAAAAGATTGCATTCAAAATATACAATCTTAAAATATATGTAATAAAAATACTAGTTTTCTATATAAAATAAGTATAAAAATTTATCGAATTAAAATTTAAATCAATAATTAATATACTAATGTTTTAATCTAATTAAAATGGCTATGGCTAATAAAATTAATAAAATGCCAATAACAATTAAAAAAATGTTTAAAATATTAGTTAAACTTAAGTCAAAATCTGTAGAATGAGTATTTGAAACTGTTGTTGATGAATTAGGAATAGTAGTTGAATTATAGTTTGTGCTACTATTTTGTGTTGTGACACTATTTGAACGAGAAGAATTACTGTATGAAGAGTTAGTATTAGCATATGAACTAGAACTATTCTCTGATGTGTTTTCTGTTAAATTTAAATCAACTCCATTTACTACATTAATATTAAAAAATATAATAACAGTTAAAAATAATAAATTAATCAATATTTTTAATGTTTTTTTCATTTTGTACCTCCTTGTAATTTTTCTTTAGAAAAGTGGGAGATATAGTCTCTCCCACTCAACACAAAACAAAATAAAAATTTTAAAAAATCAAAGTTCTAAAGCAAAAACTGCTACGTTATAACTTTTGCCATTTGCCATAGAAATCTTATTAGTTCCAATATAGTTAATGCTTTTATATTTAACATCACTTAAAAGTAACGTTAAAGTAACTTCAGTAATTTCTTCTTCATATTCGGGGATTGCCAAAGTTACATAAGATGAAGCATTAAGCCGAGCAATGCTTATTTGAGATTTTATGCAATCCTTAATTGACTTTTTCTCTTTCTTTTTGTTTGTTTTTGTGTTCATTATACAAATCCTCCTTGGATAAAAATTATATAAATATATTATAACACAAGTTTTGACATATATAAAGTGCTTTGACAAAATTTTATAGTGAAAAAAGGTGATTTTTACTAATATTCACAATGATTTAAAATAAAATGGCATACAGAAAAAATTATAATTTCCGTATACCATTTTAAATAATCTGAAAATTCTAATAAAATAATAATTATCTACATTCATTATTATTTTGTCTTTCATTTGGTTCATTATTTGAATTCTTTTTATTGTTCTTATTATTTTTGTTATTTTTCTTATTACTATTTTTTTCTGACATTGAGTAGCACCTCCATTCAATTTCTAAAAATATTGTAAACAAAAATATAAAAAATATACTATTAATTTTAAAAAATTAGAGGTATAATAATAACGTAAAAATAAAAAAAGAATATACTAAGTACGAAAGGAACGTGTTTGAAATGAAATTTGAAAATAAAAAATTAGAAGAATTTAATGAATACATAAAATTTAGAAAAGTGGCTGTTATTGGTTTAGGAGTTAGCAATTTGCCATTATTAGATTACTTATATGAAAATAAAGCAAATGTTACAATATTTGATAATAGAAATATAGAAGATATTTCAAAAGAAATAATGCACAAAATAACAAATTATGGTTTTTCATTTTCTTTTGGAAAAGATAGTTTAAGTAAGTTAAAAGGATTTTCTATAATTTTTCGTTCACCAAGCTGTTTGCCAACAAAAAAAGAATTACAAGAAGAGGCAGAAAATGGAGCAATTGTTACAACAGAAATAGAAATGTTGATGGAAATGTGCCCATGTAAGATTATAGGAGTGACAGGAAGTGATGGAAAAACAACTACAACAAGTTTAATAAACCATATTTTACAAAAAGCTGGGTACCATACATTTTTAGGTGGAAATATAGGAACACCACTATTTACAAAATTACCAGAAATGACACCAGATGATATTGTTGTACTCGAATTAAGTAGTTTTCAATTAATGAATATGAAAGTAAGTCCTGAAATTAGTGTTATAACTAATATTACTCCAAATCACTTAAATATTCACAAAGACTATGAAGAATACATAGAAGCAAAGAAATCTATTTTTAAATATCAAAATGAAAATGGAAAATTAATATTAAATTATGATAATGATATAACAAGAGAATGTGCAAAAGAGGCTATCGGAAAAGTTGTATTTTTCAGTGATAAAGTAAAATTAGATAATGGTTTTATAGTAGACCAAGGAGTTGTAAAAAAATGTGAAGATAAAGTTAGAACACATATTTTGGATACATCTGATGTTATACTAAGGGGAGAACATAATTATATGAATATTGCTACTGCATTGGCTGTTGTAGATGGTTTGGTTGATACTGATGTTGCAGTAGAAGCAATAAAAGGTTTTAAACCTGTAGAACATAGAATAGAATTTGTTAGAGAACTTAATGGAGTAAAATGGTATAATGATTCTGCAAGTTCATCTCCTACAAGAACATTATCAGGATTAAATGCTTTTAAAGAAAATATTGTCCTAATTGCTGGTGGTTATGATAAAAACTTAGATTATACACCAATCGCAAAGCCTGTTGTAGATAAAGTTTCAGATTTGATTTTGATTGGTCAAACAGCTGGAAAAATTTTTGATAAAGTAAAAGAAGAATCAGAAAGACAAGGAAAAAATATTGCAATTTCTATGTGTGATACTTTGCAAGAAGCAATAGATGTAGCAAAAAAATCGGCTAAAAGAGGAGATGTAGTTTTATTTTCTCCAGCTAGTGCAAGTTTTGACATGTTTAAAGATTTTGCAGACAGAGGAAGAAAATTTAAAAAGATGGTAAACGATTTATAACAAAAAAACGACTTACCTCATAAAATAATAATAAGGCATGAACACATTTATAATATATCAACTGTATATGTGCCATGTCTGTTTTATTTTAGGAGGTTTTTAAATATGAACGAATCTTATGAAGAATACATAAGAAGCATTTTAGGATATCCACGAGCGGATTATTTTAATTCTAATGAGACAATAGATCAATGTCAAAATTGTAATGATATGAATTATTATTCAAACATTGGAAATACTAATTTTGATTCTAAATTTAATGACTTTTATAATATAAGCAATTCTAATGGATTTTATAATATAGGTAATTCTAATGGATTTTATAATAATAATTTTAATAATGATTTTAGAATGGAAAATAGAGAAAAACTAGAAAATTGTTATCCTGAAATATACAAATTAGTATATCCAATGGTATTAAAAAAATGTCAAAATTCACGAGCAACGATAACAGCAGATGATATTGATAATATGACAGATGAAATTTACTATGCATTAGAAAATAAAGAGGGAATAGAATTAAATATAAATTTGACTAATAATGTTTCAAATTCTAGGGATATGAATTTACAAAATTTAAATGAAAAACGTGATAAATCAAATAACAAAACTGAGATTAAAATAAAAGAAAAAACTGAAAAAAGAGAAACAAGGCAAATTAATAAAGGACTAAGAGATTTAATCAAAATTTTATTATTAAGGGAATTATTAAATAGGCCAGGACAAAGACCACCAATGCCTGGACCAGGACCACGTCCACCAGTTAGACATCCACTACCACCAAGACCACCGATGCCAGGCTCAGGAGGACCACGCCCACCAATAAGACCTAGAAATAATAATTTATTTAATGAAAATGATTTTGAACCAAGAAATTCTAATGATATGTTGACATAATCAAAAAAAGAATGGTATAATTTAATAGAAGTTAAATTAAGCAATTATAAAGTTAATCACAGGAGGAACAAAATATGCATGAAGAATTAGTAAAGTTATTAGAGGAATGGAAAAAGTACAAGGCAGAAGCTGACAAAAATGAAACTCGACATATTGCTGAAAAAGAGTTAGGAAGTATAGGCATTGAGATTGAAAAGCAATTTTTTAAAATGATAGAAGCCAAATGTACAGATGAAATAACAGAAGAAGAACGAAAAATAATAGAAGCAGCTTTTAAATTCCTAATAACAGAAGTTATTTAAATTTAACTGGTGGAGGAGACAATGTCTCCTCTTTTTTTGGAAAATTATCCCAAAAATACAAAACAAATTTTGAATATTTTTTTAAATCTAACAAATAATAAAAAAGAGAAAATTTTCAATGACAATATAAATTTACAATTTTTCTCAATTTAATTTATGTCTTAAGAAGGGAAGGATTTAAAAAATGAAAGTAAAAGACTGTATGTGTGATAATGTTTTTTGTGTTAAACCAGACACAAGAGTAGATGAAATAGCAAAATTAATGAGCGAAAAACATATAGGTTGTGTGCCAGTATGTGATACCAACAACTGTATATGTGGAATAATAACAGATAGAGATATATTGTTAAGAAGTGTAGCCTGTGACAAAGACACATGTAATACAACAGCAAGTCAAATAATGTCAACAGATGTATGCACATGTAAACAAGATGATGAAATGACAAATGCAGAAAGCAAAATGTCAAGTAAACAAATAAGAAGACTACCAGTATGTGACGAAAACAATCATGTTATTGGAATATTAACAGTAGGAGACCTAGCACATAACGGAAATCAACTAGGCTCACAAGAAGTATGCACAACAATAGAAAACATTTGTGGATGTAATAGCTCAAAACAAAACAATAGTTAATAAAAATGGAAAGAAGGGAAAGAGGGACGTTCCTTCTTTTTCCCTTTTTTCAGGGAAAAAGGGACACTCTTATAAAAACGATTTTAAAATAATATTTAAAATGTTATGATATTAAGAATTAGCATTGTTGTTTGCAATAAAAATTTAAAACTATAAAGTTATAAATTTCCAAAAAGTACATATACTGTGTATAGGTGAATAAATATGATTATTGACATGTCATATTGGACAAGAGTATTAAAAAATATATTATATGTAATTTTAATATTAATAGGATTATTTTTAGCTTTTAAATTAGCTATATTTTATATGCCATTTTTAGTGGCATTTATAATTTCATTAATAATAGAACCTGCAATTCGTCTCTTTATGAAAAAAGCAAAAATGACTAGAAAAGCAAGTTCAATTATCATTTTTATTGTTGTATCAATAATAATTTTAGGGGTAATTGTATGGGGAATAATATCATTATTTTCAGAAGCATCTAATTTATTACAAAGTTTAAATTATTATATGGATAAGATTTATATGTTGTTTCAAAGTTTTACAACGAGATTTAATTTTGACAAAATACATTTACCAGATGAGATAATAGGAGTTCTACAAAACTCTACAGGTGGAGTATTAAATGCTGCTTCAAATTGGATTAGAAATTCACTAACAGGTATTATAAGTATAATAACATCAATACCAACGATAGTAGTATATATTGTAATTACTATTATGGCATTGTATTTGATATGTGTAGATAAAGTTTACATCTTGGATCAAATAGAACATCATTTTCCAAAAAAATGGGTTGCAAAAATGGGAAAGCATATAAGAGAATTAATAAATACTTTAGGAGGATATTTAAAAGCCGAAGCAACACTTATATTGGTTTCATTTATAATTTCTTTAATAGGATTATCTATATTAAAATTAGCAAATTTTAATATAGAATTTCCATTATTAATGGCATTATTTATTGGATTTGTTGATGCTTTACCTATTTTAGGCTCTGGAACTGTTATGGTGCCATGGGCAATTATATCAGCTTTGAATGGAGACTTAAAACTTGGTGTTGCAATAATTATTTTACTTATTATAATGTCTACTATAAGACAATTTTTAGAGCCTAGATTAGTTAGCAAACATATAGGAACTCATCCAATTTTTACATTGATTGCTATGTATACAGGTTTTAAATTTATTGGAGTTTTAGGGATGTTAGTAGGTCCAATTATTTTGATTATTATAAAAAATGTTTTTGCAACTTTGATTGATGAGGGAGTAGTAAAGAGCCTATTTGATAAAAAATAGCTAGTTTGTTTTACAAATTTAAACTATTTGCTGTATAAATTTGAAATAATGTATAGTAATATTTTGTTTTTAATGTTATAATAGAAATAACATAATTTTTTTTACTAGAGAATCAAAATAAAAAATGGAGGTAAAATAGTGAAAACAAATGAACTAATACTTATTTTGGACTTTGGGGGACAATACAATCAATTAATTGCAAGGAGAGTAAGAGAATGCAATGTATATTCAGAAGTTGTTCCTTTTAATATTTCATTAGAAAAAATCAAAGAAAAAAATCCAAAAGGAATTATTTTTACAGGAGGACCAGCAAGTGTATATGGAGAAGATTCTCCAAAATGTGCAGAAGGTATTTTTGAATTAGGAATACCAGTTTTAGGAATATGCTATGGTATGCAACTTATGACTCACACACTAGGAGGAAAAGTTGCAAGAGCTGATAAAAGAGAGTATGGAACAATTGAAGTAAAAATTAATAATGAATCTAAATTGTTTAAAGGTTTTGAAAACACAAATAACTTTTTGATGAGTCATACAGATTTTGTAGAAAAAGTTCCAGAAGGATTTTCTAATATAGGATATACAGAATCTTGTCCAAATGCAGCAATGGAAAATGAAGAAAAAAAATTATATGGAATACAATTCCACCCAGAAGTAAATAGTTCTGTTAATGGAATTCAAGTTATTCATAACTTTGTATATGATATTTGTGGATGTACAGGAGATTGGATAATATCTTCTTTTGTAGAAGAATCAATTGCTAAATTAAAAGAAAAAATTGGAGATAAAAAAGCACTTTGCGCATTATCTGGCGGAGTTGATTCATCAGTTGCAGCTGTATTGTTGAGCAAAGCAATAGGAAAAAATTTAACATGTATTTTTGTAGACCATGGTCTTCTTCGTAAAAATGAAGGAGATGAGGTTGAAGAAATCTTTAGAAATAAATTTGATATAAACCTTATAAGAGTAAATGCTAAAGAACAATTTTTAGCAAAACTAGCAGGGGTTACAGATCCAGAAAAAAAGAGAAAAATAATTGGAGAAGAGTTTATACGTGTATTTGAAAAAGAAGCTAAAAAAATAGGACAAGTAGATTATTTAGTTCAAGGAACTATTTACCCTGATGTAATAGAAAGTGGATTAGGAAAAAGCTCTGTTATTAAGAGTCATCATAATGTTGGAGGTCTTCCTGACTATGTTGATTTTAAAGAAATAGTTGAGCCTCTAAGAGATTTATTTAAGGATGAAGTAAGAAAAACTGGCTTAGAACTAGGAATTCCAGAAAACTTAGTATTTAGACAACCATTCCCAGGACCAGGACTTGCTATTAGAATTATAGGAGAGATTACAGAAGATAAATTGAATATTTTACAAGAAGCGGATTATATCTTTAGAGAAGAAATCGCAAAAGCTGGATTACACAAAAATATTAATCAATATTTTGCTGTACTTACAAATTTAAGGTCTGTAGGTGTAATGGGAGATGAAAGAACATATGATTACACATTAGCTCTTAGAGCTGTTGAAACTACAGATTTTATGACAGGTGTTTGGTCAAAAATACCATATGATGTATTAGAAAAAGTATCAAGTAGAATAGTAAATGAAGTAAATCATATAAATCGTGTTGTTTATGATATAACATCAAAACCACCAGCAACAATTGAATGGGAATAAAAGTTTATTTTAAAATAAGTAAAACCATGAGAAAGTCTTATTAATTTATTTATTTT
>FR884561.1 GCA_000435535.1 Clostridium sp. CAG:575
TATTGATATAATCATAGAACGATTAATAATTATTAGTATTTATCCATTAATTGTTACGATTAAGAAAAGTAATACTTTATATAGTAAGAGAAAGTTAGTAGAATATACCGGTCGAGATTTAGGAGTTTTAATAGGTGGATTTGTAATTGGAAAAACAATATTAGGAATAGTATTTAATTATAATTTATGTTTATTAATTTCTATTATATTTTCCGTTATATCATTAATAATTCTATCTAATGTTAAACTAGAAAGTGTTGAGACAAAAACTTCGAATGAAAATATATTTAAATATATTTTTACAAATAAATTTAGAACAACTTATATTATATATTATTTAATAGGAGAAGTGGCATATTCTACTGCACTGGGATTAAAAATGCTAACCCTAACTAATTATTTAAATTTTACAGATAGTGCAGCAACAAAGTATTTTTTAATTATAGGAATACTTGCTGATATAATAGGAATAGTAGCTCTTAAATTTCTTACTCCAAAAAACGATTACATTACAATAACTATAAAGTTTGGAATAAGATTTTTAGGCTATACTCTAGCATTTTTATCAAATAATATTGTGGTTGTAATATGTGCAATGTCTTGGTCTTTACTAGTTTCAACGGCATATGAAAATGTTACAGATGCACCTTATATTAATAGTATCGAACTTGATAAACAATTAGCATATACTAATTTAAGATATATGGTTGGTTCATTAGGAGAAGCAATTGGTACATTTTTATGTGGAATCATGTATGCTATTGGTTTAAGATATATGTTTGGACTATCTGCCTTCTTTATGTTAGCACAATTAATATTAGCGTACATATTAATTCATCAAAGAAGAAAGTTAAATATAAAATAAAGATTGTTATTAAAGGGTATGGGAATTTCCATAATAGAATTTGTACGGGAGTACAAATTCAGTGCTGGCTAGACATAGATTTTATTCCCATATTCAAAAAATAAAAAAAGAGGATTAAATTACTTTGATAATTTTTTCCTCTTTTTTTGAGATTATTTATACAAAAATATATTCATTTAAGACAATTTCTTCAGCCATATTTTTGTAATTGTTCATTAACTTTGTCCATTCAATTGGATTTAATTCTTTACTTTTTTCAGAAAGTCTTTTATCATTCTAAGCTGTGAATCAATAGAATAGCCATTATCTCTTTGGTCATCAGTACATACTCTTACATAAACTCCACATCTCATAATTTTCCTCCTTTCCTTAATTTTGAGAAATATTAAAGTACCTCTCATATGTTTCCTCACTTAAACGCCAAAAATAAACCCTAAATTTAAAAATTTCTTAAAAAAGTCTCAATCTCTTTCAAATTATACTTTTCTTTACGTTCTTTAATTTAGAATGGTTTATTACTAATTTCATTTACTTTGTATTCAAATATAGTAAGAGTAATGGGATATGTAATTAGATATTCAGTAGGTTCAATAATCTGTAAATTAGTATTTAGAAAAACTTTAACTTTTCCTTTTTTAGTTTTATAAGTAAAGTCTTTAATAAGTTCTAGTAGTTTAGTATTAGGTTTAAGTTCTTCAATGGTTTTTAATTCAAGCATAAAAAATGTCCTCCTTCCTAGAAAGAGAACATTATCTTTATATTTGGTAGAACAAGCCTTTCCAAGACTGACTACGGGCAAAATAAAAACTTACGAACTTTAATTAGTTCGTAAGTTGTCTTCAAATGGAGCCAATAAGCAGAATCGAACTGCTGACCTACGGGTTACGAATCCGTTGCTCTACCAACTGAGCTATATTGGCATATCAAATTTCAGTTTGTATTTAAACTGAAATTTATTTTATCAATTATAATATCTTCTATATTTTACAATATAAAGATTTATATATGCAAATATTTAATACAAGATAAAACAAAATCTATACTAATAATTATCAAAAAAATATATAACAATATAATTTGTTTATTTGTAGAAATTTTATTTGTTAATTTTTCTATCTTACTTTTCACAGATGGATGTAATTTTTCCACAAATAAAATTCCTATAATTCCCCATGCTAAAGAAAAAGCTAAACTTATTCTACCTTGAAAATTAAAAGCCTCATTTGTATAATCCCACCATCTTAATCCAAATAAATCTTCTAAAACCACTGAAGCTATGTATTCAAATATCGTAAATGAAATCATTGCAATAAAAAATTTTCCTACAGTATTGGTCTTAGTATTTTTTAAACACTGTATTAGTAAAACTGCTCCAAAGCCATATATTGGGCATACTGGCCCATATAAAAATCCTCTTTTATTAAATACTCCTAAAGTTACTACACAATATATTGTTTCTAATATCCAGCCTAAAAACGCATAAATGAAAAAATATAATAGCATTTTTTGTTTTTCAGTCAATTGGTCTGATTGTAATAATTTTACTTTGTCCATTTAGTATCCCCCTATAAAACTAGAATTCAGTTCTACTTTCAGTTTTTATTTTAGCATACTTAATTTTTAATTGCAATACAAAACTACGACATTTTTATTTCAGATTTTTTTCCTAGACAATTGAATTTTTTACAGTTGAATTGTATATATAAAATAACTCAAATTATTAAATCTATTTTATTTAATAATTTGAGTTTAAATTTTTATAATTTTATTTTTCTAATACATAAGGTGATAATTCTGTTCCATCACCGCTTTTAATATAAACTCCATCTTGCATTTCTACTACTGGTCTAATACCTGCAACTCCACTATAATGTCCTCCTGCATAAGCTTCAATAGAATTACTTTCGTAATTTGAATGATACAAAATCCCACTATTTGCTGAATTACTTAACCAATATCTTCCTCCTGTACATGTTCTTTCTATACTCACCGCTTCATTATAATTCATTAAATGCACATTATTTATCATTTGCTTATTTTCATACTCTTTGTCTTTATACATATCCCAATATCTTATATTTATTTTTGTATTATTTTCATCACTTAACGTACTATATCCTCTTTCCCCACCTGATAATAAATACTCTGCACTATATGCCTCATTACTTAATATATCTCGAAATACAAAATTTTCTGGTGAACCTGCATGTACTATTTTAGTTACATATATTTTTTCATTATCCAATTTTTTTAATTTTTTATTTATATCTGTTTCCTTATTTATTAAATTTCCATTACTATCTTTTATTTCTAATATCTGCCATCCATCATATGCCGGATTTCCATCTATTATATCATCACCAGGTTTAATACTTTTATTTCTATCATCTCCTGCTTTAAATCCTCCAAATGTAAAATTTAATCCATTTTCATCGTTTAGTTTAAATGTAGTATTCATTAAACGTTTTTCATTATAATCATACAACTTTTGTGATTTTAAATCATCTATTTCCTCCTGTGTCCATTTTCCTGCATCATATTTTACTAAATTTTGTGCTACTGTATATTTATTTACTATTACTTTTATATTATCTTTTACTATTGTTTTTCCATTATATGTTCCTGTCGCCACAAATGTATATTCACCGTTTGCTGGTACTTCATATGGTAATGTTTTACTTGTATCATCTTTTAATGTTAATATACAATCTACTCCTTCTAATTTTGCTTTAAAATTTATAAATACTTTATTCGTTCCTCTTGTTTGTGAATTATCTGCTACTGATCTACTTGAATCTGTCTCTGTTTCACTTGTTCCTATATATGCTTCTGTTGTTTGTATTTCTATTTTTTTTACACTTACATTTATTTCTATATTACCAGTTACTTTTTCGATATATATTTTTCCTGTTACTTTGTCCACGATATTATTTCCAACTGTTGTTACTTCTTGTTCTCCCATTTTTACTACTATACTATCTATAACATATAAAGCATCTGTTCTTACGGTTCCATCTTCTGCTAATACATCTTT
>FR884562.1:0-20490 GCA_000435535.1 Clostridium sp. CAG:575
ATAGTAGATATGAAAATAATTTACCAGTAATTATAACAACAAATTATAATCAAAATTCTCTAGTAAAAAGGTTAAGTATTAATGAAGAAATTGAAACAGCAAAGTCAATCATTTCTCGACTATATGAGATGTGCTATTTAGTAAAGATTGATGATATAGATCATAGAATTCAAAAGAAAAAAGTTAGTAATTGCGGTAACAATAACTAACTAAAAAGATAACTTTTTTAAATATTTTATATAAAAAATATAATTGATTTTTTCAAAAAAGTAAATAGAAATGAATGAAAAAATTAGGACAAGAAAGTATAAATTTTTGTACATATTTGTCCTAATTTTTATAATAAAAATATCCCTCGGAGAGCTAAAAAGGTTTTAGGGCATTTTGCCCTAAACAGCAAAAAAGGTGTCAAGACACCAGGCTGGCGAATATTAGGTACTAAAAAATACTACCTAAAATTTGAGCAAAATAAATTTTGCTAATTATTAATGCTTTGTAAACTAGCATTAATAAATTTTATATTAAGGAAGTGATGAAAAAATGAGAAGAGATTCAGAGCAAGTTTTAGATAGTATTTTCTTATCTTATAACAAAATTTTAAAGAGACTACATTCATTAGGAATAACAACTAAACATGGAAAAGAAATAACTCATATGGATTTAAGAAAAGCTGTAGATGTTATGGTAAAAAAACATCCAACATGTAGATGGAGAAGTGAGAAAATTAGAAGTAGAAAATATTTTATTTTAATAGAGGGATATGAATGGTTAAAGCGAGTATATTTTCAAAAAGAAAAATCATTAATTGATGCTGATGTAGATTTTTTTGAAACAAGAATTAAATTATATGAAGAATTTCTGAAGGTGGATCACGATGAAAATTGGTGGAATGAAGATATGAATATAAAACAATTATGTAAGTATTTTAATAGAAAAGATATTACTGTTAGAAAAGCAATTAAGAAACTGTGTGACTGTGGATTGAGTGAATATAAATTTTTAATAAATAATAAAGTGATAATTTCAAAAGGAGGAGTAGAATGGCTTTGTAAAAATGTATTTAAACAAAAGTATTTAGAACTATTAGTAAAATACAAAATGGAATTGACAGAGAAGTATATAAAAGACGGTTACATATATGATGAATTTTTTGGAAGAAATTAAGCACTAAAATGGCGAAAATATGCTTGAGATAAGTAATTTATAGGATTGAAAAAAATGTCGAAAAGGGCTATGCAAAAAAAATTTTTTATGATATAATGCCATGGGGGAAATAAAATGAAGATATCTAATGAACAAATAAAAAAATTGTTATTAAAATTAAATTATTATCCTAAAGATGGGGTTAAAGACATTTTTGAAAAAAACTATAATGGATATATTATAAATATTAATTTCGAAGAACAAAAAATAAATTATGGAAATTTGATCAAAATAGGAGATCTAACTACTAGTAATTTTGAAAATTCAGAAAATTTTGTTGTTTTAGAGTGTATAGATAGAATATTGGAAAAGGGATATAATCCTGAAGATTTATCTTTAGAACACAAATTTCCACTTGGAAGAAAAGAAAAAGGAAAATTAGATATTCTAATTTTTAAAGATAATAAAGCATATATAATGATTGAATGTAAAACATGGGGCGAAGAATATAAAAAAGAACAGAAAAGAATGTTAAATTACGGGGGACAACTTTTTTCTTATTATATTCAAGATAAATCAGCTGAATATTTATGCCTATATACTTCTAAATTAATAAATGAGAAAATAGAATACAAAAATTCAATTGTTAAAGTAGATAAGATATGGAATGAACTTAATAATCAAAAAGAAATTTATGATTATTGGAATAAAAATTTTTACGATAATGGTATTTTTGAGGAATGGGTAAATTGTTATGATTTTGAGAATAAATCCTTAAGAAGAGGACAGCTAAAAGAACTAAGTCAAGATGATAGTGGAAGAATTTTTAACCAATTTGCAGAAATTTTAAGGCATAATGCGGTTTCAGACAAGCCAAATGCATTTAATAAGATATTAAATTTATTTATATGCAAAATAATAGATGAAGATAAAAGAGATGAAGAAGAAGTTGATTTTCAATGGCGTGAAGATGATACAGATGAAAAATTACAAGGAAGGCTTAATAATTTATATAAACGAGGAATGAAAAAATTTCTTGAAATAGAAGTTACAGATTATTCAGAAGAGGATTTAAAAAATAAATTAGCAAATATTCATGAGGAAAACACTAAAAATCAAATTGAAGAGATGTTTCAAAAATTGAGACTACAAAAAAATCCAGAATTTGCATTTAAAGAAGTATATAATGAACAGTCTTTTAAAATGAATGGAATTGTAGTTAAAGAAATTGTAGAATTATTGCAACCATATCAATTTAGATATTCACATAAACAACAATTTCTTGGAGATTTTTTTGAACTATTATTGAATACAAGTATAAAACAGGAAGCTGGTCAGTTTTTTACACCTGTACCCATTGCAAAATTTATTATTTCATCAATTCCTATAAAAGAAATAATAGACAAAAAAATTAATAATGATGAAAATAATATTTTACCGATTGCTATTGATTATGCTTCTGGCAGTGGACATTTCCTAACAGAATATATGGACGAGTTACAAAAAGTTATTTCAAAGTATGATTCAACTAACATTAGAAGAGAAGCAAAAGATAATATTAACCTATGGAAACAAGGAGAGTTTAAGTGGGCTAATGATTGTGTATATGGAATAGAAGCAGATTATAGATTAGTAAAAACAACAAAAGTAAGTTCATTTTTAAATGGAGATGGTGATGCTAATATTATAAGGGCAAATGGATTAGATAATTTTGAAAAATCAAAAGATTATAAGGGAATACTTAAAGAATATAGTAAAGAAAACCACCAAGATAATAAACAATTTGATATTGTAATAGCTAATCCACCTTATTCGGTATCTTCATTCAAAAATACTCTAGAGAATGGAAAAGATAGTTTTGAACTATATAAATATTTAACAGATGATAGTTCTGAAATAGAATGTTTATTTATAGAAAGAACAAAACAATTATTAAAACCAGGAGGAATTGCTGGAATTATATTGCCTATTTCAATTCTGACAAATTCTGGAATATATATTCCAACTAGAGAATTACTATTTAAGTATTTTAGAGTAGCAGCTATTACTGAATTTGGTTCAAATACATTTATGGCTACAGGAACTAATACAGTGACTTTATTTTTAGAACGAAGGGAAGATATTTTTCACAAAAATATAGAATATGCATTAAATAATTTTATTGATAATCCACAAGATTTTACTATTAACGGAATAACAAGTATTGTTAGCAAGTATCTAGAGGATGTTTATGAAAATATTGATATTACAGATTATTTATCAATATTCAGAAAAATTCCAAATAAAAATATTTTAAAACATAATTTTTATAAAGAATATAAAAATCATGTAATAAATACTATACTAAAATCAAAGAAAAGTCTAGATAGAATTGATATTGATGAACTTATTGTAAATACAATTATATCTACTGAGAGAGAAAAATTATTTAATTACATTTTGATGTGCAACGATATGACTACTATCATAAAAGTAAAATCTAAACAAAAACAAGATGAGAAAGATTTTCTAGGATATGAGTTTAGCAATAGAAGAGGATCAGAAGGAATAAAGATATATAGAGACGAAAAAGGTAATCATGTAACAAGTTTATACGATGATAATTGTGATGATAATAGTTTAAAAGCAAATTATTATGTAAAAAATGCATTATTAAATAAGCAAATTGATATTAAAGAAGAAATTAGTAAAAATATAAAAATAGTAAAAACCACTGATTTATTGGATTTTACAAAAGTTATTTTTGATAAAAGCATTTCTTTAATAAACAAAAAAAAAATAAAATTTAACAGTAACTATTCAAATATGAAACTAGGAAATTTATTAGATACAATAGAAGTTGGAGATAGACCAAGAGGCGGAGTGTCAAAATATAAAACAGGGATTATATCTATTGGTGGGGAACATATTGGATTAAATCAAAAACTTGATTTAAAAAATAAAAAATATGTACCAAAGGATTTTTATGACAAAGCAAATACAGGTAAAATTAATGGTGGAGATATACTAATATGTAAGGATGGTGCTTTGTCAGGGAAGATTTGTAAAATACCAAATAAAATTAATGAGGAAATGTTAGCAAATGAACATGTTTATATTATAAGAACTAATCAAAATGTTTCTCAGGACTATTTATTTTATATACTTGGATCAAAGAAAGGACAAGAAATATTAAAAGCAAACGTAAATGGTGCTGGAATAGGAGGGATAAATCAAGAAAACTTAAAGAATATATTAATTCCTGTACCTCCTACCAACATACAAGATAAATTTACTAAAAGAGCTAATGAAATCCAAGAGCAAAAGAAAAATATAGAAGAAAAAATAAAAGATTATTTTAATGAAAAGAATAAATTGATAAATTCAACATTTAATACAAAGACATATAATACATTAGATGAAATATGCGAATTAATTACTGACGGAACACATAATACTCCTGAATATACTAAAAATGGAATTCCTTTTTTATCAGCGACAAATGTAATAAATAAAAAAATAGATTGGGATAATATAAAATATGTATCAAATCAGTTACATGAGAAGCTTTCTAAAAGAATTTCGCCTAAATTAAATGATATTCTAATAGCTAAAAATGGTACAATAGGATATGCAGCAATAGTTGATAGAGATATTCCATTTGATGTTTACGTTAGTTTAGCAGTATTAAGAACTAAAAATAATATTTTGCCAGAATATGTTTTAGAAGTGATAAATTCAGAAACGATTAGAAATGAATTTTTAAATAAAGTTATTGGTATGGGTGTTCCTAATCTTCATCTAAATAAAATTAAGGAAGTTAAGATCCCTGTTGTTAATTATGATGAACAAGAAAAATTTGTAAAAGATATTTCGATAATAAATGATAAAATATCAAGATGCGAAAAAGAAATCTTGAAACTTGATGAAGATATGGAAGAAAATATAAAAACAATATGCAATTAAAAGCGAGGAAAATATATGGAAACAAGTGTAATTACAATGATATTAAGAAATGGAATGCCAACTGGAATAGTACAGTGCAATTTAGATGAATGGATAGGAGTAAGTTATAAGATTCCTAGAAATAGGTTAAACGAATCAAAAGAGCTTAAAAATATAGAAAACACAGGGGTATATATTTTATTTGGTGTTGATGAAGAAACAGGAGAAAATAGAGCATATATAGGTGAGGCAGAAAACATATATAAAAGACTATTACAACATAATAAAACAAAAGATTTTTGGAATGATTGTTTAGTATTTGTTAGTCAAAATAATTCTTTAAATAAAGCACATATAAAATTTATTGAAAATATGCTATATACAAAAGCAAAAGAAGTTGAAAGATTTATTATTGATAATGATACAGAACCAACAAAATCTTCTTTAGATGGTGCAGATGAAATAAGAGCAGTGAAATTTTATGAAAAAATAGTATTGTTAACTTCAGTATATGGATATCGTATTTTTGATAAGATTCTAACGCAACAAGAAGTTAAAGAAGAAGAAATTTATTATATTAATTCTATTGGATTAAAAGCGTCTGGTGCTCAATCAGAAGAGGGATTTATAGTTTTTAAAGGTTCACAAAGTAGTGAAGAGTTTAAAAAAGCTAGTAGTCAGTCTTTAAGAAATAAATGGAATGAATTAAGAAATCAAAAAATAGTAGACCAAGGGGTATTTCTAAAAGATATAATATTTTCTTCACCATCTACTGCAGCAGCTATGGTATTAGGCAGAAATTCAAATGGATTAACACAATGGAAAAATAGAGATGGAAAAACTTTAAAAGAAAATATGAATAAAGAATAATAAAACAAATTCCTTTTTGGAAATAATTACACAAAACATAAATAAAAACTTTCTTTTTCGGAAATAATATGATATAATATTATTATAATCAAAAAGGAGAGTTTTTATTATGTTAGGAGAAAAGATAAAATTATATAGAGAAAATAAAAAAATGACTCAAAATGAAGTTGCAGAAACATTAGGAGTAAAAGCAGCAACTATTTCCAAATATGAAGCTGGAACTTTAGAACCTAATATTGAATCATTAAAAAAATTAGCTGAATTGTTTGAGATATCAGTTGATGAATTAATTAAAGAAGATGATTTTGATATATCTAGAATAAATATTTTAGAAGTGTTAAGAGAACAACAAAATATGAAATTAAAAGGTAATTTATATCATAATACTCAAATTACTTTTGCATATAATACTAATCATATTGAGGGAAGTAAACTTACAGAAGATCAGACTAGATATATTTATGAGACTAATACATTATTAACAGAAAAAGACTCAATAACAGATTTAGATGATCTTTTAGAAACATCTAATCATTTTAAATTGGTTGATTATATGTTAGACATAGCAGAAAAAAAACTAACAGAAAAAATGATAAAAGAATTTCATAAGATATTAAAAGAAGGAACATCAGATAGTAGAAAAGATTGGTTTGCCGTTGGTGATTATAAGAAATTACCAAATGAAGTAGGGGGACTAAAAACTACAGACCCTAAATATGTTGAGAGAGATATGAAAAAATTATTAGAATGGTATGAGTCTTTGAAAAAAGTTACAATATATGAAATAATAGAATTTCATGCCAAATTTGAAAAGATACATCCATTTCAAGATGGAAATGGGAGAATCGGTAGAATAATTGCATTTAAAGAATGTTTAAAAAATAATATAGTACCGTTTATTATTCTAGATAAAGAAAAACTATTTTATTATAGAGGATTAAATCAATATCAAACTAATAAAGAAAAAGGATATTTAATAGATACTTGTTTAAATGCACAAGATCAATACACAGAGATGATTAAATATTATATTGGAAATAAATAAACTAAAGAAAAGCAAAATAATAGTAATTATATATTACAGAATTATTTTGCTTTTTACATTATATGAGAAGGGATTAATTAATATGATAAAAATTGAAGAAAAATATGATTTTAATAGTATAGATAAAAAAATAATGGAAGCTAATTCAAATATTGAACGAAATATAGATAGATTTTCTGCTGACGATCGAGGATTCTTATCTCAAAACTTATTAAATGCATTAAGAACTTTTGTAGAATATATTGCTGTTAAGATATATTTAACAGGAAAAACAGAAACAATTAATTATGATAATGGAACAGTTAGAATTGCATTAGATTATATAAAAAGTAGGGGAAGAATAAAATTTATTGAAAGATTCCATTACTATCTGCAAATATCAAGATCACACTATATAGAAAACGATGATTCTGCAGAAAGACTTATGCTTAAATATTATAAATATCTAATATTATTAAAGGATTATATGAAGATATTTTATAACATAGATATTCTAAATAATATAACTGATTTTCCACTTGATTTAGATAGTACTTTTAGTGATTATTATAAAAAGGTTGCTGATGTAATAAAACAGGTTCCAATTAATACATCTGATCAATTCAGTGGAGATAAATATTATGTGCAAAAATTAAAAACTTTTTTTGTTAATGGGAAAATATATTATGAAGTTACTTTATCACCAGCTAAAGATAAGGTTAATAAGTATGATAAAATTATAGCATTTACTAGAATGCACATTATGCCAAATTATTCAATAAAGTTGTCTATTGTTAAAGCAAAAGTAAATATTCTTGGGAGAGACATGGCAATAAATATAATAAACAACTGGTCTGTCGCTATAAGAGAATGCGAAATAAATAATTTTTATAAGGTTTTTGGAATTAATAAAAAATATAAAGCAAATAACAAAGAATATACAGAAGTTATGAGCTTGTTAACAAAAGCACAATATAGTTTACTAGATTTAGCAACAATAAATGATATATATTATGATAAAATAAAAGAAAAAATAAAAAGTAATTCAACAACAACTGGAATATTGGATTTGATTGATAACTGTAGATATTATATAAAAAATAATAGTAAAGGACATGTTGTACTAAGATATTTATTATATAATTGCAATAATAGAATTATAAAGGATCAGCTTGCATTAGACAGTTGTTCTATCCTATCGAATTTATACTTGCAATTTGGGTGTATTCCATTTGAGGAAATGCCATATGCATCATCATTAATAAATCATAATCCAACAATATATGATTTGATAGATATAGTTCCTATAGAAGGTAGAAATGATGAATTATTAGCAGGTTATATAAAGAAGAATACAGAGCAAAATAATAAATTATATACAAGTATAGATGAGGTTAGAAAATTTGGAGATATACCTACATTGGTCAATTCTTATAATAATAAAATATATCATAAACATAAACCTAATAGGTGTTTGGTAATAGAAAATAATAATTTATATATTCATGGATATGAAGATGACACTATTAATATAATTAATAAGTTGAACTCTTTGACAAATCATGGAATAAGAGGCTATAAAGCATCGTTTCAAAGTTTTATAAATCAAGTAAATTACTTAATTAATTGCCCAGAAAAAGAAAATATATTGTTAAATATGTATGAAAATAGTACAGTTGCTCTAATATATGGGGCTGCTGGTACAGGTAAAACTACTCTGATTAAACATTTGACATATTTTTATAGTAATGAAAGAAAAATATGCTTAGCTAATACAAATTCTGCTGTTGAAAACCTAAAAAGTAATGTAAACAATCAAAACTCTGATTTTATGACAGTACATAAATTTATTAGTGAATCCAATAATAATACTGAATGTGACATTTTAATTATTGATGAATGTAGTACAATTAGTAATTCGGATATGAGACAAATTTTAGAAAAGGCAAATTTTAGTGCTATACTGCTTGCTGGAGATATTTATCAGATTGAATCAATTACATTTGGAAACTGGTTTACACTATCAAAAAAACTAGTAAATCCAGCATCGGTATTTGAATTAAATTTTACCTGGAGAAGTACAAAACAAGAATTGCTAGATTTGTGGGAATTGGTTAGGAATGGCGATGATAGAGTTGATGAAATGTTAGTAAAGAAAGAATTTTCGGAAGAAATTAGTGAAGAAATATTTAAAAAGCAAGATGAAGACGAAATTATACTTTGTCTAAATTATGATGGATTATATGGAATAAATAGCATAACTTACTATTTGCAAAATGAGAATAAAAACAAGTCAATAGTTTTAGGTTTAGGTACTTATAAAGTAGGAGATCCAATTATATTTGGAGATACTAATAGATTTTCACCAGTAATATATAATAATTTAAAGGGAAAAATTATAGATATAGAAGAAGATGAGTTTAGATTTTGGTTCTCAGTAGAAATAGATAAAGTAATTAATGAATTAGAAATACAATTTTTAGATTTAGAATTGGTAGGAGAATCTGAAAATAATAAATCAATTGTAAAATTCTATGTCAATAAGTATAGAAATGCAGATGAGGATAATGATTCTGATTTAGCAACAATTGTACCTTTCTCGGTTGCATATGCAGTTTCTATTCATAAATCACAAGGTTTAGAGTATAATTCTGTAAAAATTATAATAACAAATGAAATTGATGAATTAATTACGCATAGTATTTTTTATACTTCAATAACTAGAGCAAAGGAAAAATTAAAAATTTATTGGTCTCCAGAATGTCAAAATAAAATTATATCTACTATAAAACATATTGAAGATAATAAAGATGTTCATCTTATTAAAAATAAAATAAGTCCAATATAAAAGGCGAGAATTAACTCGCCTTTTAAAATTATTCTCCAAAACATCCACTAATCAGTTCTATCCCATCACAAAATCCATTTCTATAATATTTCTCATTCCAATAACAAATATAATCCATAAAATTCTTATCAAGTCTATCTAATTGATTTCTTACATACTTTTGATTTTGTTTAGGAACATTCTTTAAAATACTTTCACAAATTTCATCAAAATAAATATAATGTTTTTTATCTTCTTTAGTAAGTGTGCCTAAAACCATTTCCTCTCTAAAACTTAGCCAATCTCTTAAAATATCATCATTAACTTCTCTAAAATTATTCATTAATATTAACCTCCATTTTTATAAATTTTAAAATTCTACACATCAAAACACTAAAAAACTTGCAATAACAAACTAAAGAATAGAATGAAATTTCATATGTTTGATGCTTCAAAAAATTGGGGACAAATTGGGGACAATCATTGCAAAAAAGTACATTTTTTAACGATTTTCATAATCTCACCAATTTGCTATAACCCTATTAAAACCAATAAAAACTCAAGTTAACAAAATTCTTCAAAAATCACAATTAAATTCTCATAACCCGAAGGTTGTAAGTTAGAGTCTTACCCACGCAACCTTCATAATAGCAAAAAAAGAAATTATAATAAAAAAATAATAAATCAATATATAAAAAAGATAAAGAAAACAGAATTAAATTAAAAAACAACAGAAAGAACATTCATCGTCAAGATTTAAAATGTCGAATTTTGACGATGAAAAGTCAAAAAAAATAGAAAAAAATCATTTACAATTTAAACAAAAGAGCGTATACTAGATACACAAATTCAAAAAATAATAAAAGATTTATAACTCATAAAATAAAATTCGAATATCAAAAATTTAGAAATCTAAAAATTTTAGTCTAAAATTAAAATTCCAAAAACAAATATTATATATGCATTAAGCAGGAAAGGAGAATATGTTAGCAATTACAAAAAGCATGGCATTGCATGGATTAAAAGGCTATATAATATCTATTCAAGTAGATATATCAGCAGGAATGCCTTATTTCGAAATAGTAGGACTTGCAGATACAAGTATAAAAGAATCAAAAGAAAGAATAAGAACAGCAATAAAAAATTTACACATTGAATTTTTAAGTAGAAGAATTGTTGTTAATTTAGCACCAGCAAATATAAGAAAAGAGGGGTCAAGTCTTGATTTAGCAATAGCAGTAGGAATATTGATAGCAAGCCAAAATATCAATTATTTAAGCCAATCTACATTATTAAAAGATACTATTTTAATAGGCGAACTATCTCTTGATGGAAAGATAGAGAAAGTAAACGGTATTCTACCAATTTGCATAGAAGCACAAAAACAAGGGATAAAAAGAATTATACTTCCAAAGGAAAATGCAAAAGAAGCAGCATATGTAAAAAATATAGAAGTGTTGCCAGTAGAAAACTTAGAAGAAGTAATAAGATATTTAAATCAAGAAATTGAAATATCAAAAGAAAAAAATAAAAATTTTTTGGAAGAAGAGAATATTTACAATGTGGATTTTTCAGAGGTAAAAGGACAAGAAAATGTAAAAAGAGCTTTGGAAGTATCAGCAGCGGGAGGACATAATTGCCTGATGATTCGGGAATCCAGGATCAGGGAAGACTATGCTTGCAAGAAGGTTACCAAGCATTTTACCTAATTTAAGTTTTGAGGAAGCACTAGAAATAACCAAAATATATAGTATAACAGGGCTAACATCACAAGAAAAACCATTAGTTTTGCAAAGGCCTTTTAGAAGTCCACATCATACAATAACGCCAGTTTCACTTATTGGCGGAGGAAAAAATCCAAAGCCACGGAGAAATAAGTCTTGCACATTATGGAGTATTGTTTTTAGATGAGTTACCAGAGTTTAATAAAACTACTTTAGAAGTTTTAAGAGGCCCATTAGAAGATAGAGTTGTAACAATAAGTAGGTTGAATGCAAGTATAACTTATCCTTGTAATTTTATGTTGATAGCGAGTATGAATCCATGTCCTTGCGGTTACTACGGTTCAGATGAAAAAGAATGCTGTTGTAGACCAGAACAAATAAAAAAATATCAAAATAAAATTAGTGGACCATTATTGGATAGGATTGATATTCATATAGAAGTAAAGGGAGTAAAGTATAATAAGTTACAGAGTGATGAAAAAATAGAGACTTCAAATGAGATAAGACAAAGAGTAAATAATGCGAGAAAGAAGCAGATTGATAGATATAGAGAATATAATATATATTCAAATGCTGAGTTAACACCACAATTATTAGAAAAGTTTTGTAAATTAGATGAAGCATGTCAAAATATATTAAAATTGGCTTTTGAAAAATTAGGGCTTAGTGCAAGAGCATATGGAAGAATATTAAAAGTCGCAAGGACAATAGCAGATTTAGATGGTACAGAAAACATTGAACAAAAACATCTTGCAGAGGCAATTCAATATAGGGCATTAGATAGAAAAATATAAAAATCACAAGTTGTTTATATAAAATTATACTACCAGCAAATTTAGTACATAATTTTACACACGTATAGAAATACAAAAAATTCTATAAAAATAGCTATAAAATGAAAGAAGGGATACATATACAAATTATAAGAATAGAAGATAAGGATTATCCACTACAATTATTAAAAATAAAAAATCCACCAAAGCAATTATATATAGAAGGCAACAAGGAAATATTGAAAGATAATATGATTGCTATTATTGGGACAAGAAAATGTTCAAAAAATGGAGAAATGCTAGCAGAAAAATTTGCAAAAGAATTAGTACAACAAGGACTTACTATAGTAAGTGGAATGGCAGAACGGCATAGATACATGTGCACATAGAGCAACATTAGAAGTAAAAGGAAAAACTATTGCTGTTTTAGGAAGTGGTTTTAATCATATATTTCCTCCGAAAAATATAGAACTATATAAAGAAATAATAGAAAAAGGAGGAGCTATTATAAGTGAATATCCACCAGAAACACCACAGAGTTCACAAAACTTTTTGAACAGAAATAGAATTGTAAGTGGAGTTTCAAATGGAATATTAGTTATAGAAGCAAAACATAGGAGTGGCACAAGTGTAACGGCAAAATTAGCTAAAGAACAAAATAAGAAAATATTTGTTATTCCACATGAAATATGGGATATAAATGGAGTAGGAACAAATAGATTATTACAAGAAGGGGCAACATTAGTTATAAGTACAGAAGATATCATAAATAATTTAGGTACTCTACAATATAAATCAATAAAACCAATAAAAATAAAAGGGAATATACAAATACTGGAAAATGTAAAAGATAAAATAAGTGATAAAAATGCAACAAATAAAAAGATTAATTCTAAAATTAATAGAAAAACTATAGAAGAAAAAAATGGAAATACATATTCTCAGATTATAAACGAAATACATGAAGAAATAAAAAATGGTGATTATAAAGAGATTTATAAAATAATAGGAAATAAAACATGTGGAATTAATGAAATAATAAGAAAGACAAACAAAACAATAGGGGAAATAAATCAAACTCTATTATTAATGGAGATAGAAGGATATATACAAAAAACAGAAGGAGGATACAAATGTATCTAAATAAAAAAATAGGAAGTAAAGGGGAAAAAATAGCTGTAGATTTTTTAAAATTGCATAATTACACAATAATAGAGAAAAATTTCTTTTGCAGGCAAGGAGAGATTGATATAATTGCAAAAGATAATATTAAAGGGGAATTAATATTTTTAGAAGTAAAAACAAGAACGAGCAATATTTATGGGAATGGGTCAGAAGCTGTAAATAAAATAAAGCAAAGACATATTTATCAATGTGCAAGATATTTTATATACAAAAATAATATATATAATATTCCAATTAGGTTTGATGTGATAGAAATTAGGTTACATGGTGATATGTATTGGATTAATCATATAAAGAGTGCATTTTGGATAAATTGAGTTAATATTAACCTGCATAAAAAGTACACAAATATTAATGCTATTTAATGACATTAATATCTGATTTTTTATTGTTCTAATCACACGTTTATAGTATAATAAAAGGCAAATAGGTTAAATACAAAATAATAAAAATGGAAGGGATAAATTTGAAAAATAATTGTAAAATACAATATTTTTAATCAAATTTTGAGCCTTGAAAGAAAGGAATGGTTGTAAAAATGAAAATATTAGTAATATCAGATATCCATGGTTCAGGATACTATGGAGAAAAAATAAAAGAAATAAATGAAAGAGAAAAGCCAGAAAAGATAATATTATTAGGAGATTTGTATTATCATGGTCCAAGAAATGAACTAAGTCAAGAATATAATCCAATGAAAGTTGCAGAAATACTAAACTCCCTAAAAGATAAATTATTGGTTGTAAGAGGAAATTGTGATGCAGAAGTTGATGAAACAATATCAGAATTTAAATTTGAAGATCATATTCTAAAAGAAATAAATGGAAAGAAATTTTATTTTACACATGGTAACAAATATAATATAGAAAATATTCCATATGATGATTTTGATATTATGATATATGGCCATATTCATCAAGGATTTATTCAAAAAAAAGAAAATTTTATTTTTGCAAATCCAGGTTCAATCTCTCTACCAAAGTGCAACACAGAGCATAGTTATATAATAATAGATGATAACAAAATTATTTTAAAGGATTTAGATGGAACAAAATTACAAGAATGCATATATGTAGAGGATGAAAAATAAAAAGTTTTAAATAACAAATTCAATTCTGTAGTGGAAGGATAAAGATGAATATAAAATCAATAGAAAAAGAATTAAAGATAATATGGGATTATATGGTACTTGACGAAGATTTTCCAAAATGTGATTTAATAATAGGATGTGGATGTCAAAGTTTAACTATACCTATTACATGTGCAAATTTGTATAAACAAGGGTATGCAGACAAAATTATTTTTGCTGGAGGACTAGGAAAAATAACAAAATATCATTTTAAAAAAGCAGAAGCGGAGATGTATAAAGAAATTGCTATACAAGAAGGAGTACCTGAAGAAAAAATATGGATTGAAAATAAATCAACAAATACAGGAGATAATTTTAGATTTTCTAAAAAAATAATAGATGAAGAAAATTGGAATATAAAAAATATTTTAATTGTTCATAATAAATTTTCCGAGAGAAGAACATTAAGTGCAGCCAAAGCAATTATAAAAGATAAAGAATTATATATTACATCTGCAAAAGTTTCTTTTGATGATTTTATACAAAGCCTACAAAATAAAGAAGAAAAAAGAATTATAAAAATTGTTTCATCAATGGTTGGAGATATTCAAAGAATGATAATTTTTCCACAATTTGGATGGCAAATAAAACAAGAAGTACCACAAGAAGTACAAAATGCATACAGAAAATTAAAAAGTATGGGGTTTGATGAATTTGTAATAAGCAAAGAAAAAATTAAACAAGAAATAGAAAAATATGGAATTATAGAAAAAGAGCCAATATTATGGGATTAAAATCCTAGTAATATTGGCCTTGGTATAAATCTTGAGTTGCTAAAATTTTATCAAAACCGTTCAAAACCCATTTTTTATGCAAATTCCATTCTGGTGCAACTAATAAATCTTTTGGAGCATCACCTGAAATTCGATGTATTATAAAATTAGGATTTAAATGAGTTATTATATATGTTAAAGATTCTAAATAATAATCAAGAGTAATTGGTTCATATTTTTTTTCAAAATACAATTTGGCTAGAGCTGTATTTTTAACAATATAAGTTGAATGAATTTTTACTCCCTGAATAGTATGTATGTTAATAAAGTTCACAGTATTTTGTATATCAGAAAATGTTTCTAAAGGAAGCCCAACCATTATATGTGCAACTATATCAATACCATATTTATTTAAGATATCAACAGCTACAGTAAATTGACTAGAAGAATAGCCTCTGTTAATAAAATTTCCAATTGTATCATTAGAAGTCTGTAAACCTAATTCAACACAAACATAATATTTATTTTTATATGAAGCAAGTAATTTTGCAATTTCTTCATTAATACAATCTGGTCTAGTTGCAATTTCTAAACCAACAATTCTATCATCAATTAAAGCTGCATCATACTTAGATTTTAAATTTTCTATAGAGTCATAGGTATTAGTAAAATTTTGAAAATAAGCAATAAATTTATTAGCACGTTTACTTCTATAGCTATCAAAGTAATCTTTAACTTGTTTACTAATATATTCAGTTATAGATAGTGGGCTAGAGCTTGACTTACAACAATTAGAAGAATTATTAATATTACAAGCAATTAATTCACCAGAACCTTGTTCACTACAAAAAATACATCCACCAGAAGAGATAGTGCCATCTCTGTTAGGACAGGTAAAACCACCATCAATGCAAATTTTTAGAGTTCTTTCTCCAAATTTTTCTTTCAAATATCTATTTAAATGTTTATATCTTTCTTTTTCTTCCATAATGGTTACAGTATAGCAAAAAAAGGCAAATGAGACAAGTGGGACAATCAAAATTTGTCTCATATATTTGTCAATCTTGTCAATGTGATGAAAAATTAATAGAAAAACTTTAAAAATTTCAAAAAAGTGATATAATACAACCATAAAGCAAAACTTACAAAAAATAAAAAACACAACCAAATAAAAAAGGAAAGTGATACAAATGATACAACTATTTGAAATTAAGAAGAAAGTAAAACAGATGAAAAATACAGATAAAGAACTGCTAGAAAAATACACAGAAACATCAAAGAAAAGCAAAGAAGAAATCCTAAAACAATACAATACAAAAGAAGAAGGACTAACACAAAAAGAATACGAAAAAAGGTATGAAAAAAACGGACCAAACATAGTAGTAAAAAATGAAAAAAAGAGTTGGCTAGAATTTTTTATAAAATCATTTAATGACAAATTTATATATATATTATTTTTGCTAGCAATCATAGATTTTGTATTAGCTGACAAGTTAGGAGCAGGAATAATATTAGGAATAGCAGTAGTAAGTGCATTTATAAAATTTTGTCAGAATTATTCAACATACAAATTTAATCAAAAGCTGAAAGCACAAATATATTCCAGTACAAATGTAGTAAGAAACGGAAAAGAAAAAGAAGTAAAAGTTGAAAATATAGCAATAGGTGACATCATTAAATTAAATGCAGGGTCAATAATACCAGCAGATATAATACTAATTGAAAGCAAAGATTTATTTTTGAATCAGTCAGTATTTACAGGTGAAAGTGTATTAGTTGAAAAGGCAACAACACCAAATGAACCAAAAGGAATATTTGATATCAACAACATATGTCTAATGGGCTCAAGTGTAGTTAGTGGAAGCGGAACAGCAGTTGTGATACAAACAGGATTTGATACATATTTAGGAAGAATGAGCAAAGAAATAGATAACAAAAAAGAGATAACAAACTTTGAAAAAGGAATGAATAACATCACAAAACTACTAATAAAATATATGATAGTAGTATCAATAGCAGTATTTGTAATATATGCATTCATAAGACATAATATGATGGAAGCATTACTATTTGCACTATCAGTAGCAGTTGGAATAACACCAAGTATGTTACCAATGATAGTAAATGTAAATTTAACAAAAGGAAGCAAAACACTAGCAAAAAAGAAAACACTAGTAAAAAACATACAATCAATTCAAAACTTAGGGGCAATAGACATCTTATGCACAGACAAAACAGGAACATTAACACAAGATAAAATAACATTGCAAAAATACATAAATGTAATGGGAGAAGAAGATTTAGACATATTAAAATATGCATATTTAAATAGTTATTATGGAACAGGAATAAAAAACCTAGTTGATAAAGCAGTAATAGCATATGGAAATCAACACAAAATAAAACAAGTTCTAAAGGAATATGAAAAAGTAGACGAAATACCATTTGACTATACAAGAAAAAGAATGAGTGTTGTTGTAAAAAGTGAAGACGGCTACAGAATGCTAACAAAGGGTGCAATAGAAGAAATTTTAAAATGTTGCAAAGAAGTAAAATATAAAGACGAGATAATTCCAATAACAGAAGATTTAGTAAAGCAAATTGAAGTAAATGCGAATAATTTATCAAATATTGGAATGCAAGTAATTGCATTAGCTACCAAAAAAGAATATCCTGGTGTTAATGTGTTTAACAGTAGTGATGAAAGTGAAATGACATTTGTAGGATATGTTGCATTTTTAGATCCACCAAAAAAAGACGTAAAGAAAACAATAAATGATTTAAGAAAAATTGGCGTAAAAACAAAAATTTTAACAGGTGATAATGCATATGCAACTAAAAATATATGTAACACAGTAGGGTTAAGGTCTGATAAAATAATTACAGGAATAGAGCTAGACCAAATGTCAGACGAAGAATTAGAAAAGATAGTAGAAGAAGTTGATGTATTTGCAAGATTAAATCCATTACAAAAAGAAAGAGTTGTAAACACATATAAGAAAAATGGGCACGTAGTAGGATATATGGGGGATGGTGTAAATGATGCACCATCGCTACATACAGCAGATGTAGGAATTTGTGTAGACTCTGCAACAGATATAGCAAAAGAAGCAAGTGATATAATCTTACTTGAAAAAAGTTTACAAGTTATATATGATGGAGTAATAGAAGGTAGAAAAGTATATGGAAATATCATAAAATATATGAAAATGGCATTAAGTTCAGACTTCGGAGATGTATTCAGTATACTAATAGCAAGCATCTTTTTACCATTTTTGCCACTATTACCAATACAAATGTTGATACAAGACTTTTTATATGACATATCACAAATAGCAATTCCATATGATGATGTAGACAAAGAATTTTTGGAAAAACCACGAAAATGGGATACAAAAGGACTTGGCAAATTCATGAATGTAATGGGAATTACAAGTTCAATAACAGATGTAATAGCATTTGTAGTATTTTGGTTTGTATTTGGATATAACAGTGTAGATAAGCAATCTTGGTTCCAAACAGCATGGTTTGTAGAGTGTTTAATAAGTGAAACAATGATAATTCATTATGTTAGAACTGCAAAAATGCCATTTATAGAATCAAGAGCAAATAAATTTTTAACTATATCAACATTAGTAACAATTGCAGGAACAATAATAACACCAATAGTATTACACAATATTGGAACATTTAACTTTGAAATTTTACCAGGAAAATATTATGTGTTTGTTGTATTATTACTTATAATATATACTGTACTTGTTCAAAGTATTAAGAAAGTATATATTAGGAAAAATGGAGAGTGGCTATAAAAGATTTACTTTGTGAAAGTAATAGTTTATTTATTTTTATAATGGTCCATACAAATCACATCAAAATAAATTACTAATTTCATATAGTAAATTATAATATAGTAGTTTATATTATTAAAAGTAAAAATTAGAGTCCAATATAAAAAACTTATAAAAAAGGAGAAGAAAATGGAAGAGTGTAAAATAAAAAATTTATATAATTTAGAAGAAACAATTGCAACTAAAATATTTGAAGGAGTTGAATATCCATGGGAAGTTCTACCTAAAATAGGAGACTTTATAATTGAATTAGGTAATTCTTTAAGTTTAGATGAATATGATAAAATAGGAGAAGATATATGGATTGCTAAAACAGCAACAGTAGCACCAACCGCATATATAAAAGGACCTGCAATAATAGGAAAAAATGCAGAAATTAGACATTGTGCATTTATACGTGGAAAAGCAATAGTTGGAGAAGGTGCAGTAGTAGGAAATTCAACAGAATTAAAAAATGTTATATTATTTAACAAAGTACAAGTACCACACTATAATTATGTAGGAGATTCTATATTAGGATATAAAGCACATATGGGAGCAGGTTCAATTACATCAAATGTAAAATCAGATAAAAAGTTAGTAATAGTAAAGAGCGAAAACGAAAGAATAGAAACAGGATTAAAAAAATTCGGAGCAATGCTTGGCGATGAAGTAGAAGTGGGATGTGGATCTGTCTTAAACCCAGGAACAGTTATTGGAAAAAAATCAAATATTTACCCATTATCATCAGTAAGAAAAGTAGTACCAGCTAATAGTATATATAAAAATCAAAATGAAATAGTAGAAAAAATTTAAAAATAATTCAACTTTAGTATTCAAGTTCCTCATAATTTAATTTTTTATTTATTTTCGAGTTCTCCCAATGATACTGTAAAAATGCCTTGCATTTAACAGTATTCATTGGTCCCCACGACACTCTCAGATAAATAAAAAATTAAATTATGAGGAACTTGAATATAATTTTATAAGAATATCAAAATAATTTTTTTTATAAGTTAGGAGAGATGTTATGAAAGTTATTTTAGTAAATGGAAGTCCACATGAAAAAGGATGTACATATACAGCACTAACAGAAGTACAAAAAACATTAGAAAAAAATAGCATAGAAACAGAAATATTTTGGATTGGAAATAAAGCAATTTCTGGATGTCTAGGATGCGGACATTGCTTAGAAACCAATCGCTGTATTATCCAGGATAGTGTTAATGACTTTTTAGAAAAAGTAGAAGCAACAGATGGATTTATATTTGGAACTCCAGTGCATTTTGCGTCAGGAAGTGGAATGATTACATCATTTATGGATAGAGTATTTTATGGCAGAAGAAAA
>FR884562.1:20501-51448 GCA_000435535.1 Clostridium sp. CAG:575
CAGAAGAAAATTGTTCCAAAATAAATTAGCAGCTACAGTAGTTAGCTGTAGAAGAGGTGGAGCAAGTTCAACTTTTGAGCAAATAAATAAATATTTTTCTATGAATAATATGCCAATTGTAACATCACAATATTGGAACATGGTGCATGGCAGTAAGCCAGAAGATGTATTAAAAGATGAAGAAGGAATGCAGACAATGAGAACTTTAGGAAATAATATGACATGGCTTTTAAAATGCATAGATGCAGGGAAAAAATCAGGAATAAAAGAACCTATAAATGAAAAAATAATAATGACAAATTTTATAAGATAAAAGATATAAAGTAAACTAAATTATATAGTTATTTTAAATAATAATTATAAATAAATTAATAGCAATAATACAGAAACAAAAAAGTATTATTGCTATTTTTGAATGAAAAGAAATAAAAATAGGATTAAAATAGATATTAGATTGTATAAAAACAAATGAAAATAATAAAATCTATATAACATTTAACTTAAATATAATATAACATATCTCAATAGTCGAAATCCATCGAAAAAAGGTCATATATAAAGTTTTTAATAAAATATTAAAATAATTTAGGTCGAAGAATAGAAAAAAATGTCTAATTTAACAAAATATTAAAAAAAGAATATAAAACATGTCAGATATTGCGACGAAAAAATCTTGCAAGACCCTTATTATAGTAGTAAAATACAAGATATCAAATAAATTTACAAAAGAAAAGGGGGAACTTTTGTGAAAACGTTTTTTGGAGGGACATTTATAAATAAGGAAACATTAGAAGAAGCAGGAATAGAACATCCAATAAAACTAGAATATTATAAACAAATAAACGAAGATGATATAAAATCAAAAGATAAAGCAAAATTTGGGATTATCATTATACAAACAGATTATATTGACAATAAAGCAAATACAAAAACAAAAGAAATAAAATATATAACTAATGATGAAATACAAGAAGAAAAAATTTTAAATATATTTAAAGAAAATCAAGTAACACCAATTAATTCAGAAGAAATAATAGCAGATTTATTTAGAACTATATATTAAAAAAATATAACTAAAATAAGAAGTATATTTCCCAAAATCAGTCATTTTAAGATGTTAGTATTATGATAATAATAAGAATTTATTATTGTAGATAAAGAAAATTTATTATTGTAAATAAAGAAAATACTTGCAAAAACAAATAATTTGTTCTAGAATACTTAAAGTAGAATAAAATAATCGCAAAAAATATAAAAATAAATATAGAAAGGAGTGTATGAATATTTAATTTTTTAAATATATCATACAAAAATTTATGGCAGATAAATTAATAATAGTAGAATCTCCAGCAAAAGCAAACACAATAAAAAAATTTTTAGGAGGAAGCACAAAAGTAGTAGCTTCAATGGGACATATACGTGATTTACCAAAATCAAAAATGGGAATAGATATAGAACATGACTTTGAACCACAATACATAAATATTAGAGGAAAAGGAGATTTAATAAAATCTCTAAAAACAGATGCGAAAAAAGCAAAAACAGTTTATTTAGCAACTGACCCTGACCGTGAGGGAGAAGCAATTGCATGGCATTTATCAAAAATTTTAGAAGAAGATAAAAATAAAATAACAAGAGTAACATTTAATGAAATAACAAAATCAGCAGTACAAAAAGCAATAAAAGAACCACGAGACATAGATATGAACACAGTTGATGCACAACAAGCAAGAAGAGTACTAGATAGAATTGTTGGATACAAAATGAGTCCAGTATTATGGAAAAAAGTAAAAAGAGGCTTATCAGCAGGTAGAGTTCAATCTGTAGCTGTAAAATTAATCGTAGATAGAGAAAATGAAATTGAAAGCTTTATACCAGAAGAATATTGGAATATTTATGCTAATTTAAAAGATGAAAAATCTAAAAAAGAATTTGAAGCAAGATTTTATGGAAAAAATGAAAAAAAAATAGAGATTCACTCAAAAGAAGAAATCGATGAAATTTTAAAAACAATAGAAAAATCAAAATACATTGTATCTGATGTAAAAAAAGGTGAAAAGAAAAGAACACCAGCACCACCATTTACAACAAGCACAATGCAACAAGAAGCATCAAGAAAACTAGGGTTTACCCTAAAGAAAACAATGTCAGTAGCACAAGTTTTATATGAAGGAGTAAAAATAGCAGAAAAAGGAACAATAGGACTAATTACATATATGAGAACGGACTCAACGAGAATATCAGAAGAAGCAAGAACAGCAGCAAAAATACAAATTGTAAAGAATTATGGAGAAGAATATTACGAAAATAGATATTATAAGACAAATAAAGACGCACAAGATGCACATGAAGGTATAAGACCAACATATTCTGATATCGAACCAGATAAAGTAAAAGATGAATTGACAAAAGACCAATATAAATTATATAAATTAATATATAACAGATTTATGGCAAGCCAAATGAAACCTGCTGTATATGACACAATGGCTGTAAATATTAAAGCCGGAGAATATGATTTTAAAGCAAATGGACAAAATTTAAAATTTAAAGGATTTATGACACTTTATGTAGAAGGTACAGATGAAAAGGAAGAACAAGAAGAAAGAATGCTTCCTGAATTACAAGAAAATCAAGAAGTTAAATTAATAAAGATAAATCCAAAACAAAGCTTTACAGAGCCACCAGCAAGATATACAGAAGCAAGTTTGGTAAAAACACTAGAAGAAAAAGGAATAGGCAGACCAAGTACATATTCGCCAACAATTACAACAATATTAGAAAGAAGATATATAGAAAAAGCACAAAAGCAATTATTACCAACAGAATTAGGAAAAATAGTAAATAAACTATTAACAGAAAATTTTTCAGATATAATAAATGTAGAGTTTACAGCAAAAATCGAAAATGAATTTGACGAAATTGCAGAAGGAAAAGAACAATGGAAACAGATGATAAGAGAATTTTATGGTCCATTTGAAAAAGAAATTGAAAAAGTAGAAAAAGAATTAGAACATGTTGAATTAGTTGATGAAGTGTCAGATGTACAATGCGAAAAATGTGGAAGAATGATGGTATATAAATTTGGAAGATATGGGAAATTTTTAGCATGTCCAGGATATCCAGAGTGCAAAAATACAAAGCCAATAATAGAAACAATAGATGTGCCATGTCCAAAATGTGGTGGAGTTGTACAAGTTAGAAAAACAAAAAGAAAAAGAAATTATTATATATGCGAGAATAATCCAACATCATGTGATTATATTTCATGGAATAAACCAAAGCCAGGAGAAAAATGGGATCCAGAGGATGCAGAAGAAATAAAAAAAGAGACAACTAAAACAACAGTTAGAAAAACAACTAAAAAATCAACTAAGAAATCAACAACTAAAAAGAGTAAAAAATAAATTTCACAAGAAAAGAGAGATGTGGACTTAAAAATATTTAAATAATAAAAATATTATTAATGTCCGCATTTCTTGCATTTTAAATGAATTAAAGCAAAACTATTGACAATATTTATGAATTTTGGTATCATATTAATTGCTTTTGAATATAATTAATTAAAGCAAATGCGGGAATAGCTCAGTTGATAGAGCGCTGCCTTGCCAAGGCAGAGGTCGCGGGTTTGAGCCCCGTTTCCCGCTCCATATATGGCGCCTTAGCCAAGCGGTAAGGCACGAGTCTGCAAAACTCTGATGATCGGTCCGACTCCGATAGGCGCCTCCAAAAACAAAACGAGAAAATATTGAAATATCAATACTTTCTCGCTTTTTATTTGTTATTATAAAAACAAAAAACATAGTAAAAATATTTGTAAAATTTTACTATGTTCGCTTGTTTTTAAAAGAAAAATATTATAATATATTTGTCATAGGAAATGAGATAAAAGCAGATGTGAGTGTTGCCTTATTAAGTGCTATATACATAATACTATCAAATAAGCAGCAATAAAAATACACCACATACGCTTTCGCAGAGCTAGTGGTGTATACTTAAACTTTTTTAGGTAACACACATTATTTGTGTTCTCATTTTCTATCTATATTATATATCCTAATTAAATTATTTGTCAATAAATTTTTAGAGTGTGTTACAATATGTTATACAAAATTAAAATCATGGAAGCAAACTTAACACTAACTTAACATTTTAATAATCACTTGTTCTTTTTATATTTCTATCTTTATCACTTTGAGTTGTTAGATATTTCAAAAATATTCCTTGCACAATTGCTTCACCTTGTGGAATTATAACTTTTTCTTTTCCTTCATTTTGTATTTTTAGCCAGATATGTCCTTCATTGTTTTGGTTATTGTAATAATCTGCATCTATAACACCTACCTGATTGCATAATCTAATGTTATATTTAAAACCTGTACTACTTCTAACTATAAGAAAAAGAACTTCATCTTTTTCAAAAAAACTTTTTATTCCTGTTGGTATTTTCTTTATTTCATTTGGTTCAATTATTAAATCTTGTAATAAATATATATCGTATCCTGCTGTACTATCTGAATCTCTTTGGGGTAATTCATATTCATTATACAAATTTATATCTTCTGTTACATCTTTTTTGAATTGTTCAAAACTAATTTTTTCGAAATCTCTCATCTTCTTTTCACTCCTCATTCTATTAATTTATTAACATATTTTATAAATTTTGTAAATAATATTCATAAAATTAGTTACTACTTTTTTATAGATAGAAAAAATAATTGTAAATTTTTTACTAAAATAAACTTAGAACGAACTTAATGCATCAACCAAAAACGGCAAAATCATTAATTTAAAGTTCCAAATCTTCTAGATATAGTCTACAAAAAAATTAATAAAATTTTACTATGTTTGCTTGCTTCAAGAAGAAAAATATTGTAATATTATTAGTATAGAAAATGATAATGATTAAATGTAGTTTGCCATCGTATATAACAGAGTGTAACTCTGGGAAAGTTAGGTGGGCTTATGGTGGATTTTCTAGTATTCAAATTATAAAATTTATGATTTCAAGAACTATAAAAGTAACCATATTGACTGTTATATTTATAATGTATACCAATTAAGAGGAGAAATATAGAGAATGCAGGAATATTCAAAATTTAAGATAGAAATTGCTAAAATAAAAATGATGTATGAATTTAAAGAAGGATGCTGTATTAGCTTTATTATTGCAGATGATAAAGAGGTTCAAGAATATATAAAAGCATCAATTTCATCAATTGATACAGAGACCATTCAAGATGAAAGGATAATAAATTACAATTTTTGTGAAAATTTAGAAAATACAAGAGAAAATATAAAAAAATTTCAAAATCTATGTCTAGAAAAAGGAAATTTAATCATTGCTACAGGTATAGGAGAGTATGCAGATTATTTAGAAAAAAATGGAGATATTCCTAATACAACCGCATTTTATCAGAGAATTTTTTGCCAACCTAGAGATGAGTTTTATCTAAAAAATAATGTTAGACTTATATTATTAGTTAATCAGTCAGAAATGACAACTTTTAGAAGTCAAGCAGCAGATGATTTTACTTCTTATGCATCAATGATAATAGATGTAAATGAAGCATTAAGAGAAGATAATCTGCAAGTACAAGATATAGATGAAAGATAAATAAATAATTAATTAATAATATTTAAGAACTTTATTTACATTAAGTTTGAGGGTAGCTCATTTATGTATTTAAACTAAAAATTAGGAGAAAAAAATGAATAAAAAAGTTATTTTAATACAAGGAGCATTAGACATTGAAATAAATTATTTTTTAAGTAAAATGGAAAATAAAGAAAATAAAGCAATAGCAGGATATGAATTCTATATGGGATTTATAAAGGATGTAAAAGTTATAATATCTAAAACACTAATAGGCGAGATAAATGCAAGTACAGCAACGACAATAGGAATTATCAACTTTAAACCAGATATTATTATAAATCAAGGTATTGCAGGAGCATATAGAGAAAATTTACATAGAGGAGATATTATAATAGGAGAAAAATGCTGTAATATAAATGCATATAAAATGCCAATTAAATATGAAGGAGAAGTTTCAACCCATTTGAATGGGAATTAAATAAAAGAGCAAAAGATATAAAATATGGGGACATAGAATTAGTAAAGTTATTTGAAGATGAGTTAAAAAATATTAATAAAAATAAATTTTATAAAGGTATTTTAGGAAGTGGAGATGCATTTAACAGAGAATATGATAGAATTACTTGGATAAGAAATATCTTTAACAATGATAGTGAAGATATGGAAAGTATAGGGTGTTATTCTGTTTGTGAAAAATTTAATATACCTTGTATAGGAATTCGAATTATATCTAATAATGAATTAATACATGAAGAGATAGATAAGGAAAATGCCATTGACTTACAAAAAATAATAATAGATATATTAAATAAAATAGTATAGCTAGCCCAGTAAAGAGCTAGCTATACACCTTTTTACACCAAATCAACATCAAAAGAAATTTGCATTTTTATACCTTCAGGCGAATTTTTATCAAAAGAAAAATTTCTAACTTGAACTTTCTCCAAGGAAAAAATAGGGTAACAGTTATCTGCTGATAATTTTTCATTAATACTATTAATAACGGTTTTAACAAAAGATGAAAAATCATCAAAGATTTTTTGTGAAATTTCATTATACACAGTAGAAAGGTTTGAAGATGAGTCAGACTTTAATAAATCTACATAAGCAGATAAATCAATGTAGTCGTTTGGATTAACCCAAAAGGTTTTCTGAGTAGTTACACAGTGATTAGAAATGTTTATAACACAATTCAGATATTTATTAATAATTATCTTAGACAGCCTATCAATTTTCTCATCAGAAAAGGAAATATTAACAATAGCTAAAAGACTGTCATTTAAGCGTGTTAATTCTAAGTTCAGCCGTTCTTTTAAACTCTTGAATGTTGATAATTCAGAAGACACAGAAGGGGCTTCTGAAGATTTGGAAATTAAATTTTTAGTCTCCATAAATTTTACCTCTCTTTCGAGTTTTATTTTTTAAAATTTTATCATTATACATATATTGTGTCAATAAAAAATGTCGAATATTGCAGAAACTTGTATAAATTTGAAAATGATATGCATAAATTAAAAAGAAAAATATATTAAAAAATTTAGAAAGAAATCATTTACTTGAAATTTATAATTAAATGTTATATAAATATTAAAACTAAACAAAAAATTAAATATAGTACTAACATAATTAATAAAATCTAATTATATGAATAAGAGGAATCAAAATATGAAAAAATCAACAAAAATAAAAATAATAAAATTGATAATATTAGTATCGCTAGTATTACTAATTACAGGATTAACAATATATTTTTTACCAATATTAAAAAATCTAAATACACAAGAAGGACAACTACAATTCAAAGAAAAAGTAAATCAATCAAAAATATTGGGATTTTTTTATACTTCTAGGACTAGAAATAGCGCAAATAATACTTGCAGTATTGCCAGGAGAACCGGTAGAGGTACTAGCAGGAATATGCTTTGGAACATTTTGGGGAACTATATTTTTAATGTTTTCTATTTTTATAACAACAGTATTAATATATGTATTAGTGAAAAAAAATGGAAAAAAATTTATATGTGAATTTTTTTCAAAAGAACAAGTAGAAAAAATAGAAAATAGTAAATTGTTTCAAGATGAGAAAAAGATAGAAATGGTAATGATATTATTATTCTTAATACCAGGTACACCAAAAGATTTATTTGTATATATTGGAGGACTATTACCAATAAAATCAAGCAGATTTATTGCAATAGCGACATTATTAAGATTCCCATCAATTATTTCATCTACAATTGCAGGTAATAGCTTATTAGGTGGAAAATGGCAAGTAAGCATTTTAGCATACGTAATAACGTTTTTAATAACTTTCCTTATTATTTTTATAATAAACAAATGCGACAAAAATAAAATATCAGAAGAAGTGATAGAATCAATTAAGAATAAAGAAATTTAGAAAATAGATACCAATATTTTTATAAAAAATAAAAATTTAAAAATATAATTTGTATAACCTTAGAAAAGATGGAAAAAATATAATATATACATATTCAAGGAGGTACAAATGGAAACAAGCAAATTAAAAAATATGGTAGTATTAAGGAATTTACCATCAAATTTAGTTGATGAAGCAATTATTGTGCTAAAATCCAATAAAAAAATAAAAAAATTAGAAAAGATAGAAAAAAATAGAGGAACATCATTAGAAAAAACTAAAAAAGATAAAGAATATATTTTAAAAGAAGCAGAAATGATAGTAAATGAATATATGTCAAAAATAGAAAATAAAGACAAAAAAGAAATCTTTAATAAAGAAGCAAAAATTAAATACAAAAAACTAAGAAAATATGCAATTGTAACAACAATAATATGTGCAATACAGACAATATTATTGATAGTATTATAAAAATAAAACCTTATTATACAAAAATCATATATCAGATTTTTGGTAATAAGGTTTTTTTGTATATAAAAAAAGCAGTTTAAAAATCATAAAAACCAAAAACACCTCATATAGATTATAAAGAAACTAAGGAAGAGGTGAAAAAATGGAAAGAACAATGTCAGTAGAAGAAAAAATTAGAAAAGCAGAAGAAATATATGCACGAAGGCAACAACAGCAGGAAAACATAAGAAAAACCACAACAGTAAGTGTAAATCCACAAAGCAAAAAAGACATAAAGCTATTAAAAAAAATGATAATTCAAATTGTTGTATGCCTAATAATATATTTGACAATTTACTTAATTCAAAATAGTAATTACATATTCTCACAAGATTGTATCAACAAAACCAACGAAATACTATCATATGATACAAATTTTATTGAAATATATCAGAACATCAAAAATGGCATTTTAAATTTAAAAAATAATCAATTTCAAGGAGGAATTGGTGGAGCAAATGAAAACGAGATAAATGAAAGTACAGAAAATGAAACAAAAGCGGAAGAAATCAACAATATAGAAGAAAATAAAACAGAAGAAATAAATGGAGAAGCTAAGAAAGAAGAAAATATTGGTACACAAGAGAAAACACAAGAAGAACAAGATATTGAAAATATAAAAGCAACAACAACTTGGATAAAACCAATAGAAGGAACAATTACATCAAAGTTTGGCCAAAGAGAACCAACAACAAGTACAGTGCCAAAAAATCATACAGGAACTGACATAGGAGCAAATATAGGAACAAAAATAAAAGCATCAACAAGTGGAGAAGTTGTACTAGCTTCAGAAGAAGGAGACTATGGAAAACATTTAAAGATACAAATAGGAGAAGTAAGCATAATATATGCACATTGCAATGCTTTATATGTAAAACAAGGAGATCATATTGAACAAGGACAAGAAATTGCAGAGGTTGGTTCAACAGGGAATTCAACAGGGCCACACTTACATTTTGAAATAAGAATATCAGAAAGAACAATAGACCCAGAAAAAATATTATCATTACAATAAAGGGTGAGAAAATGAGACTTAGAATTGATTTGAAAATATTTATTTTTCTATTTATTTTTTATTTAACAAAACAAATGGAATTGTATGGATTTATAATGTTTTTTGCTTTTTTACACGAATTAGGACATTTATTTGCAGGAATATTATTCAAATTAAGACCAGAAAAAATAGAAATAATGCCATTTGGATTTTCAATATCATTTAAAATAAGTACAAAAGAATATAATAGAAAAATAAAAAAAGCAAATTTATTAGAATTAAAGAAAATAGGAGTTGCAATAGCCGGACCATTAACTAATTTTTTAATAATTTTAATAACTGCAAATACCAACATAGAAATACAAAAAGGACTAATGATTATTTACACAAATATAGTAATAATGCTATTTAATTTACTACCAATCTATCCATTAGATGGAGGAAGAATATTAAAGGGAATATTACACATATACAAAGGCAAAAAAATATCAGAAAAAAATATTAATGATATCTCAATTATCACAACAATTTTTTTAACAGCTATTGCAAGTATAATGATATTACAAGAAAAAAATATAGCCATATTCTTAATTGATATATATTTATGGTATTTAGTTATAAAAGAGAATAAAAGATATATCAATAAAAAAATTATTTATAGAAGAATAGAAGAAATAATAGATACAAGAGAAAAAACGATAGATAAAAAAGAAAAATTAGAAGAAAAAGAAAATACAGGAGAATATTTAGAAGAGAAAATTAAAATATAAATGTTAAAAATCTATTGAAAATACAATAAAATAATAGTAAACTAATGTTATAAAAAACAAAGGAGATTCAAAAGATGAAAAATTTCAGAGTAAAAGAAAATGGAATTTCATTAATAGCATTAGTAATTACAATTATAGTATTAATAATATTAACAAATGTACTAGTCTATAATTCACTAGATAGGATATATATAAAAAAAATAACAAATTTAAATAATGATATAGAATTGTTAAGAGAAAAAACATCAGACTTTTATGAGCAATACGGAAAAATACCAGCAGAAATAAAATATCCAAAAGACAATTTAACAGAATTAAAAGATGTATTGAGTATCAAAAATGATATTGGAGATTTTTATGTAATAGATTTAGAAGCTATGCAAGGAATTACTTTAAATTATGGAAAAGATTATGATACAATAAAAAATGATAAAGATAATGTCGCAAAATATACAGATGTTTATATTATAAATGAGAATAGCCATAATATTTTCTATGTTAAAGGAGTAAGTATAGAAGAAAATAATGTAGAAAAGAAATATTACACAGATTATACTAAACCAGATGAAACAACTGTTGACCTAAGATATATAGATGAAAAATTAATTCCAGAAAATTACTATTATATTGGAGAGTACAAAGATAATAGCGGAAATGAAAGTATAGTTATATCAAATATAAAAGATGAAGAAGTAGACACTACAAAGTCAAATCAATATGTTTGGACAAAACAAATATCAAAATTAGAAAGTCTACCAGCAAGTATAACATTAAATGAAGAACAGACAGAAGAAGAATTTTTGATAAGTGTAAACAACAATAAAGGTTACTTTAAAAATAAAGATGGAAAAGTAATTTATACAAAAATAGATGAAGAAAAATGGTCAGAAATATATACAAAAGAAGCTAAGTATACAGATATAAATGGAGATACTATAACAATACCAAAAGGATTTCAAGTAAGTATGTCAAAAAGTATGAATATAGTAAAAAATGGACTAGTAATAAGAGACAAAAACCAAAATGAATGGGTATGGGTAGAAGTCCCAAGCAAGGTATTTAAAACAGCAACAAATGAGACAGAATATGAAAAAATAGAAACTGACTTGAAAGAATATGTAAAAGAATATAGATTAAATTCAGAAAAATCAGAAATAAGTGCAGATTGGAAAGATGAGTGGTATGATGGATGTGGATTAACAAAAGAAGAATACACAAAAACATATCAAACCATGCTATCAAGTGTATATAAAAATAAAGGATTTTGGGTATCAAGATACGAAATTGGTGATGAAACTGCAACAACTAATAGCTATAGTATGAGGACAAGTACTAGTGGAATAACAGGAAATCCAGTTAGTAAAAGAAATATGATACCATATAATTACATTACATGTAGTCAAGCACAATCACTTACAAGCAAAATCACAGCAGATACAGATAAAACAAAAAGCTTATTATTTGGAATACAGTGGGATTTAATTTGTAAATTCATAGAAGATAATTCTGATTTAAAATATACAGACATTGCAAATGATAGCTCAAGTTGGGCAAATACATATAATTCGAGTTTTACAATAAAAAAAGGAAGATATTTAACGAGTCAAGCTGGATGGTTAAGTGCAACTGAAAATAATTACACTAAAGCTGAAAAAACAGCAGCAATAATTACTACAGGGGCTATCGAAAAAAGTAGAGCCTTAAATATATATGATTTTGCAGGAAACATGATAGAATGGACTTTAGAGAAATACAAAGATGAAATGGTAACCACCGGAAGAGGAGGAAGTTATTCAGATTTAGAAGATTATGGAAAAGCAAGCAGTAGAATAAATTCTAGTATAAAAGAGGGATTAGAAAATTCAAGAATAAATTTTGGATTTAGAATAGCAATGTATTAATAAACAAAAAATGAATCATACAATAGATGTATGGTTTATTTTTTGCATATCAAAATGTAATCATTTTGTAACAATTTAGAAATATTTCAGACATTTTATTGAACAAACACATTGACTTTTTAGCCTTTTCGTTGTATGATAATAGCTGTAAAAAAAGTGTTTTTAAAATCCTAAGGAGGAAAATTATGGGAGAAGTTATCGTTATTACATCAGGAAAAGGTGGAGTAGGAAAAACAACAACAACAGCCAATTTAGGTTCAAGTTTAGCAGTAGAAGGAAAGAAAGTATGCTTAATAGATACAGATATTGGACTAAGAAATTTAGATGTTGTCATGGGACTAGAAAATAGAATTGTATATGATATAGTAGATGTTGTAGAAGAAAAATGTAAACTAAGACAAGCATTAATTAAAGATAAAAGATTCAAAGAATTATACCTACTACCAGCAGCTCAAACACGAGATAAAAGCGCAGTAAATGAAGAACAAATGAGAAAATTGGTAGAAAAATTAAAAGAAGAATTTGATTATATACTAATAGACTGCCCAGCAGGAATAGAACAAGGGTTTAAAAATGCTATTGCAGGAGCAAATAGAGCAATTGTAGTAACAACAGCTGAAATATCAGCAATTAGGGATGCAGATAGAATAATAGGATTATTAGAAGCATCTGAAATAAAGAATCCAGAGTTAGTAATCAATAGAATAAGACCAAACATGGTAAGAAAAGGTGAAATGATGGATGTTGATGATATTGTAGACTTATTATCAATAGACTTAATTGGTGTTGTACCAGATGATGAATACATAATTACACAAACAAATAAAGGTGAACCAGTTATCCAAAATAAAAAAGCACCATCTGGAAAAGCATACATGGAAATTGCAAAAAGAGTATTAGGAGAAAAAATAGAAGTAACAATACCAGGAAGAGAAAAAGGACTTTGGGAAAGAATAAAAAGTTTGTTTAAAAAATAAAAACAATAGAGAAATACGTTGGAGGGATAGGAATAATGTTTGAAAATATCATAAACTTCTTTAAAAATATAGGGAAAAAAGAAGAAAATAAACAATCACAAGAAAATTCTAAAAATGCAGCAAAAGAAAGACTTCATTTAGTATTAATGCAAGATAGAGCAAATGTATCTGCAGATTTTCTAGAATTAATGAAACAAGAAATTATAGATGTAATAAAGAAATATATAGAAATAGATGAAAAAGAAATAGATGTTAGATTGACTAACAAAGAAAATGAAGATGGGACAAATGGTGCACCAGCTTTATATGCAAATATTCCTATTCTAAATATAAAAAATGATACAAGAAAAATAACTAAAAAAGATATTGAAAACAAAGAAAAAAAACAAAGTGAAGAATCAGAAAAACATGAGAATGAAGAACAAAAAGAGATAAAAGATATGGCAGAAAAAGTAGAAAAAAATAATAGTCAAAAAGACCAGAATAAAGTAGAAAAAAATGTAAAAGATGATAATAAAAATATTATAGATGATTCAGAAAAAGATAATGTAACAAAAGAAAACAAAGAAGATAAAAATGAAGAAAAAGTAATAGAAGCTCAAGAAAGTAAAGCATAATACATAAAATTAATTTAAAACACAAAAAAATTACAGAAAGAAATTTCTATAATTTGCAAAAAAATATAGAAATAATTTTATATCTTGTAAAAACAATTATCTAAAAATTAAGTCAAAAAAATAAAGAAAACGAGTTGATTTGATGAGAAAACGTGAATTGAAAAATATGGAGTGGGGACTGTTAATAGTAGCAATAATTTTAACTGCAGTAGGAATTATTGCTTTATTTTCAGCTACTCAAGAAGATAATTATGATGAATTCAAAAAGCAAATTATATGGCTAATAGCTAGTTTAATAATAATGGTAATAGTTTTAGCAATAAATTATGAAACACTTGTAAAGTCATCACCAATCTTTTATGGGATATTCATAATATTACTGATAGCAGTACTATTTACCACACCAATAAATGGAGCAACAAGTTGGTTTAACATTGGAATCTTTTCTTTTCAACCATCGGAATTTGCAAAAGTTACAGTTATATTATTTTTAGCATATGTGATATCAAAAATACAAGAAAGGTATAGAGATAATATAAATAAGCCAACACGTTTATTGATAATATTTGCAGTATTAGCACTTCCACTATTATTAATAATAAAACAACCTGATTATGGAACAGCAATGGCATTTTGTATAGCATTAGCAATGATGTTATTCACAGCAGGACTAGATAAAAAATATATACTTGGAGCAATTATAATAGCTATTATATCTATACCAATATTATATAATTTTATATTGCCAGAACATGCAAAGAAAAGAATAGATATTTACTTAAATCCGGAATCAGATCCAAGAGGAAGTGGGTATAATATCATACAATCTAAGTTAGCAATAGGAGCAGGAAGACTAACAGGAATGGGACTACTAAAAGGAAATCAAACACAATTAGGTTACTTATATCCTAAAACAACAGACTTTATATATTCTGTAATAGGAGAAGAAATGGGATTTATAGTAGCGGGAACAATTATTGTATTATATACATTTCTGGTAACAAAAGCCTTTTATATAGCCAAAACAGCTAAAGATAATATTGGTTCACTAATAGCTTCAGGAATAGCAGGGGTATTTTTATTCCATATGGTAGAAAACATAGGAATGGTAATGGGGCTATTACCAATAACAGGTGTACCTTTGTTATTTATCAGCTATGGTGGAAGTTCACTAATAACAAGTTATATCTTAATAGGATTGTTGTTAAATATAAGTGGAAAAAGGCAGAAAACAATATTTGTAAAATAAAAAAGGGATAGGGAATAATTTTTCCAATCCCTTGTTGTTATATTTAAAAATTAGCTTTATATTTATATTTTTTTTAATGAGCTTGTGTGGGGACCAACAACTTACGGTATGTTAAATTATTAAATATAAATAATATAATTTTACATACCGTTAGGCAGTTGGGACGAATGAAAAAAATATATAAATATAAAACTAAAAAATAAATCTATAGAGATTGGAAAAATTATTCCATATCTCTTTTTAGGAGCAATATATGTATTTAAAAAAACTAAAAATAGGAAATGTAGAACTAGAAAATAACTTAATATTAGCACCAATGGCAGGAGTAACAGACTTGCCATTTAGAAAAATATGCAAAGAATTTGAACCAGGACTTGTTTGCACAGAAATGGTAAGTAGCAAAGCAATATTTCATGATGATTCAAAAACAAAACTTTTAATGAACACAAAAGGAGAAGAAAGGCCTATAAGTATGCAAATATTTGGAAGTGATGAAGAAACAATGGCATTTGCTTCTAAGTATATTAGTAATCTTGCAGACATTGTAGATATAAATATGGGATGTCCAGCTCCAAAAGTTGTAAAAAATGGAGATGGAAGCAAATTAATGCTAGATATAGAAAAGGCTGAAAGGATAATAAAAGCAGTAGTAAAAAATTCAAACAAACCAGTAACCTTAAAAATTAGAAAAGGTTGGGATGCAAACAATATTGTAGCAGTAGAATTTGCACAAATGGCAGAAAAGGCAGGAGTGAAGGCAATTACTATACATGGAAGAACAAGAGCGGAAATGTACTCTGGGAAAGCAGACTTAGATATTATAAAAAAAGTAAAAGAAGCAGTAAGCATTCCAGTAATAGGGAATGGAGACATTGTAGACGAAGAATCAGCAAAGAAAATGTTTGAATACACAGGTGTAGATGGAATAATGATTGGAAGAGGCACATTTGGAAATCCATGGATATTTGAAAAAATAAAACATTATTTAGAGACAGGTGAAAAACTGCCACAAATAGATAATAAAGAAAAATTAAGAGTAATAAAAAAGCATCTTGAACTAGAACTACAAGAAAAACAAGAAATTATAGCAATACGAGAAATGAGAAAACACATAGCTTGGTACACAAAGAATATGCCCAATGCTTCAGAATTTAGAAGCGGCATTAACAAAATCGAAAATAAAGAAGAATTAATTGAAGCAATAGAAAAATATTTTAAAGGATAAGGTGAAGAAAATGAAACGTATACGTTTAGCTGGAATTATACCAATGGAAGATGGATTTGCATTAATGCATAGAAAAGATGTATTAAAAAATCCAGATCAAACAGAATACTATGTATTCCCAGGTGGAGGACAAGAAGAAAACGAAACATATGAAGAAGGAACATTAAGAGAAATAAAAGAAGAATTTGGAATAGATGTAAAAATTATAAAAAAAATGTATGAAGAATATTCAGAAAAATTTAATCAAACAACAATCTATTATCTATGTGAATATGTAAGTGGAATATTTGGAACAGGGACAGGACCTGAATTTTCAAATGATCCTAAATATATAGATAGTGGAAAGTATATACCAGAAATAGTAAAAAGACAAGATATTGAAAAAATACCATTAATGCCACCAGATATTAAAGAAAAATTCATATTAGATATAAAAAATGGAAACCTTTAAAACTAAAGTGCCATATTAAATATAAAAACAAAAACATACAAAATTAATTTCTATAAATAAACAATATAAGTTAGACAAAAAGAACTGATAACTTTATTTTAAGTATCAGTTCTTTTATATGGCCTATTTACATTAGTTAAACCTAAAAGATAATCACAAGAAGTATCGTAAAATTCAGCCAATTTTATTAAATTATAAATATCAATAGTTATTTCACCAGATTCATATCTTGAGTAAGTTTGTTGAGTACAGCCCAATAATTTAGCTAAATAACTTTGAGTTAAATCTTTATCTTCTCTTAAATCTCTAATTCTTAAATTCATATTATCACCAATTAAATTATAAAATATCCTTAAAAAGTGTATTGACTTTTACACGTATTACGTGTAAAATGATTTGTAATAAAAGGAGAAAATTAAAATATGGTGAGAAAAAGGTATATTATCTTAATTAATATTTTTATAGGAATAGCAATAATTTTAAGTATTTTTTTAAATAAAAAAATTATAAATATAAAACAAAACAGTATTTATGCAATAGAACAAAATATAACTAAATGCACATATAAAAAAGTATCAGTTAATAAATATAATGAAAAAACCGAATATTCATTAAATTTTTCCAACGAAAATGGAATTCAAAGTATAGAATACACTAATACCATTTTAACATGTAATAATAAAAAAAATGTTGGAATAGATTTAACTGTATACAAAGATAAAAAAACAATTGTAACTGTAACGACAACAGGACAAAAAAAAGAAAGATTTCCAATTGAATATGTTGAAAATATAAGTGAAATAACAATAGAAAGTGGATATCAAAAGTTAACAGATACAGGAATTGTAGAAACTGGAGAAGAAATTACAGCAAACATTTTATATACAAATACAAAAGGAATTAACTATTATTCAATAAACAATGGAGAATGGATTGAATATACAGGAACTTTAAGAAATTTAAATCAAAATGATTATATACGAGCTAAAACTGTGACATCTGATGGATATGGAGAGAGTGATACTTATGAAATAACAATTCCTTCAAGTACAAAATTGCCATTAAATGTTTATGATAAAGATGACACTACTTATGTAGATGGAATAGCAACATCTTATTTAATTGTTGATAAAAGTATGAAAGGAAAAAAAATAAAAATTAAGACGTTAGAATTAAGCTACTATTATAGATTCTTTAATATTTTATCTTATGATAAAGAAATGAAAAAACAAATGCTTATTAGTGCTCCAACTTATAGTGGAACAATAGAAATACCAGAAGAAGCAAAAATGATATCAATATATTCACAAGGAAATTGTAGAGTATATACAATAGAACCATATATTCTATAAATCTAAATACTAATAAGAAATCTTTATAATTAAATTAATTTTTATTGTAAAAATGTTTGGTATAAAGGAGACGAAACAAATGATAAAAAAGAATAAAGGTATAACTCTAATATCATTAGTAATAACAATAATTATTCTAATAATATTAGCTGGAATTGCAATAGCAACATTAACAGGAAAAAATGGACTATTTTCAAGAGCAAAACAAGCGAAACAAAAATCTGAAGAAGAACAAACAAAGGAAAATGCAACAATAACAGATTATGAAAGTAAAGTAAGCGAATATGTAGATGAGTCAAATAGCAATAATATAGTAAATTATGATAAGAATGTATATGATTGCTGGAATACATGGATATATTTAGCAGGAGAAAATCCTAATTTGTACAAATCATCTGAAATTCTAAACAATGAAGCATTAATGCAAAAAGTAATGAATAATAAAAATGCGATGAACTATTTATTAAATAGTCAAACATTTATAATGCCAGCAGTTATGCAAAGTAAAATAGCCAATACAACAATGAAGGATAATTTAGTATTTATCCCAAATATGACTAGCAATACAGAGCCATCAGGAGAGGCTAAAGCTAGCAACAGTAGTGAAAATTTACCTTATGGAGCTTTTTCTGGATTTTGGAATGATGAAAATATAGAGAAATATGGTAAAGATGAAAATTATTATTCAAATAATAAGACATGGACTACAACTAATAGTAATACAACATACCCATCATGGTTACAATATAAATTTGAAAATAAGAAAATTAAACCAGTTATATTCGAGTATATGTCTAGTTATTCTTGGGGATGGGGATGTATTCATAAAATCAAGATTCAGGGATCAAATAATGAAATAGAATGGAATGATTTAACAGAAGAAATAGAGTGTAAACCATTTACAAAATATAATTTATATCCAACAAAAAATATAGATGAATATCAATACTATAGATTAAATGTTTTATCAAGAACAGAAACATGGGGAAGTAGGACAGATGTACTTATATTCCAAGTATATGGATATGAAAAATAATAAAAAAATAACATGAACAAACAAGAAGCCGAATAAAAATTAATAACAAATAATTTTTAGGAGGCTTTTATCATGCAAAAAAATAAAAATAAATACATACGAAAAAACAAGAAAACAAACAAAGGAAAAGCAGTTATAGCAATACTAATGCTTATAATTATAATAGGAATCGGAGCAGTATTTTTTACAAAAAATAATAATAAAACGGCTAAAATTTCAAAAATTGGAGATAATAGTACTAGTCAAGAAATTGTAGATTATATTTTAAATATTAGTTCGTACGAAAGTCTTATTGATGTAGAAGTACAAAGCAACAAAAATAGCAATAAATACAAGATAAAACAAGCATACATAGATAATGAAAATTATACTCAAGAAGTTTTAGAACCAAGTAATATACAAGGAGTAAAAATAATAAAAGAAAAAAACACATTAAAAGTAGAAAATAGTAAATTAAGCATAACCAAAATCTTAGAAAATTATCAGGATATTACACAAAATAATTTAGATTTAACAACATTTATAGAAAACTACAAAAATAACGAAAATTCAAAATTTAAAGAAGAAAATAATCAAATAATAATGGAAACAGAATTAAAAACAGAAAATAAATATCAAAAATATGAAACATTATATATTAATAAAGTAACAGGAAAACCAACCAAAATGGAAATAAAAGATATTAACCAAAATACTATAATTTACATAATATATAATGAGATAAATATAAATAATAAAAGCAGTAACAAAATATTTGCTTTTCAATTAAAGGAACTATCAAAAGAAATATAAAAATATTTATCTTCAACTAATATAAAATATCAAACTTGACACATACTAATATTAGGAGTGAAGAAAATGACAATAAAAAGAGGAGACATGTTTTATGCAGATTTAAGTCCAGTTGTAGGTTCAGAGCAAGGCGGAATTAGACCAGTATTAATTATACAAAATGATTTGGGAAATAAGTATAGCCCAACCGTTATAGCAGCTGCTATTACATCACAGACAAATAAAACAAAATTACCAACACATATAGAAATTAATTCAGAAGAATGTGGATTAAAAAATGATTCGGTAGTTTTAGCAGAACAAATAAGGACAATAGACAAAAGTAGATTAAAAGAAAAAATAGGGCACATAGAGGATGAAAAAATAATAAATAAAATTAACAATGCACTTGGTGTAAGTTTTGGATTAGAGGAATAGTGGTCAAAAGGTAAACACCTAATGACCACTAAATTTTTAATTTTTTCATAGTTTTAATTTCACTAAACAATTTATCAATATGTTCTTTCTTTTCTTTTACAATTCTTCTATAAGAATTCAAAATTTCTTCATAATTATCAACAGTTTCTTGACCGATAAGCAAATACTTCATACCAGTTAAATAATAATTCTTTTTACTTTCAGATTTTGAATTAATTCTTTTTTTATCATATTTTTCAATTTCTTCAAGTCTCTTAATATCAGGTTTTAAATCTTTTAAATAATCCATTATACAAGATATTTCATATTCTGAATCATCAATAACGACTTTAATTAAAGCCTTAACAATAATAGGATTATTCTTGCCGACTTTTGTATCCTTTACAGGTATTTTGTAATTTTCAGGATTTTTAATTGGATTGCATTCATCAATTAAGATATTAAGGGTATCTATAATTCCAATATGAGATTTATATTGTCTTTTACTTACAATAGCGTCATATTCATCAGCAACACGAATAATCTGTCCTTCATAAGGAATATCTTTTTTTACGAGAGCATTAGGATATCCGGTACCATTTAATGCTTCATGATGATAAATTGGACCAGCTGCATAAGGGCGTAATTTTAAATCTTCCATACAAATATTATATCCGATAGTTGTATGAGTTTTCATAATTTCATATTCCTCATCTGTTAATTCAGTTTGCTTTTGCAAAATTCTAGCAGGAATAAATTGTTTACCAATATCATGCAAATATGCACAAATTGTACAATATTCTGTAAAACTTTTTGTACAATGCAAATATTGACAAAGTCTACAAACTATACTTGCAACATTTTCAGAATGTTGTCTAGTAAAAACATCTAAGCTTCCTAAAATATTTAATTGATATTGCATACTTTTATCTAAATTATAAGACTTTAAACTTGTTCTATCATAAAAATCAAAAATTTCTTTTGGCATACTAAACCTCTTTTCATATTATTACTTTAATAATTGTAGCAAAAAAGAAAATTTTATTCAAGTTAAAAATTAAAATATATTGTAATCTATAGGAAAATGTGATTTAATTAAAACATAGAAGAAGTTATTATTATAATTAAATTATTTATGCTAGGAGGTATACATATGTTTAATGATGAAAAAGAATACAAAGAATATTTAGATAGACAAAAAGTTAATATATCAAATTTAGACGAAGAAAATTATTTTAAACATGCAGAAAATGGAGAAATAATAATAGACAAACAAGATTTTCAAGTATCAGCTTTAGACGTTGAAAGATATACTAATTGTATAAAATGGATATTACTAAAAGACCAAAAGACAATGGCACTATTAAAAAGGCCATTTGGAGATATATACAGAAATTTAGATAAAAGACAATATGATATTTCTGTATATAATAATATTTTATTACCACAAATAGCAAAGCAATTCCAAAATAAATCTGCCATGTATTATTTAGTTAAAGGCAACAAAGCTAGTAGGAATATAAAAAATATATTAACATTAGACTTTAAAAGAAAAAATGAAGAATTAATTTATGGGGAAGATATATTAGAAGAAACAGATGGAGATATTAATGAATTAAACATAGAAAAAATAATTGGAGCAATAGATAAATATTTAAATGAAAAAGGATTTAAACATCAAGATATTGATATAATAAAAAAAGATTTCGTAAAACAATCAATATTTAATAGATTTGTAAAGCAAGCAGATGAGAATAATCATAATTGGGGTATTTTAGTTAACAAAAAAGAAGAAAGAGCAAGAATGGCGCCTGTTTATGATTTAGATTGTTGTTGTGATGTTGGTCCATTAAAAAAACATAAAAGAAAAACAAATGATGGAAACACAACAAATATGCAAGGCTTTTTTGAAGACTTTGGAAGCCATAACTGGTTTAATATGTACATTAAAGAGTTATTAGAAGATTTTGATATAAATAAAGCAATAGAAAAAGCAAAAAAAGAAACGGGAATAGAAATACCAGAAAATATTAAAGATTATTATAAAACATTTTTTGGAGAAAGATTTTATGAATTAAAAGGTGCATATCAAAATTATTTAAACGAAAAAACAAATGAAAATGAAAAAAATCAAGTCAGATAATTGAAAAATACTACAAAAAGTGGTATTATATTACATAAAGTAAATTTGGAGGAATAACAATGTACAGAACAAAAACATGTGGAGAACTAAATATAAAAAATATAAACGAAACAGTAGAATTAGCTGGATGGATACAAAAAATTAGAGACTTAGGGGCAATGATATTTATAGACCTAAGAGACCAATTTGGAATAACACAAATAGTAATAAATGATGAAGAATTACAAAAACAAGCAAAAGAACTAACAACAGAAAGTTGTATACACATATCTGGAAAAGTTGTGGAAAGAAGCAATAAAAATACAAAAATTCCAACAGGAGAAATAGAAGTAATTGCTGATAAAATAGAAATACTAGGAAAATGTAAAAATGTTTTGCCATTTGAAATAAATACAGAGCAAGAAGTTAGAGAAGATTTAAGACTAGAATATAGATTCTTAGACTTAAGAAACGAAAAATTGCATAACAATATATTACTTCGTTCAAAAATTCTAAAAACATTAAGAGATAGAATGGATGAACTAGGATTTGCAGAAATTCAAACACCAATTTTAGCAAATTCTTCACCAGAAGGAGCTAGAGACTACTTAGTACCAAGTAGACTAAATCCAGGAGAATTTTACGCATTACCACAAGCACCACAACAATTTAAACAATTATTAATGGTAGCTGGATTTGATAAATACTTCCAAATAGCACCATGTTTTAGAGATGAAGACCCAAGAGCAGACAGAGCACCAGGAGAATTCTATCAATTAGACTTTGAAATGAGTTTTGCAACACAAGAAGATGTATTTAAAGTAATAGAAGAAGTAGTGCCATATACATTTAAAAAATTCACAACATGGAAAGTTGATGAGGGACCATTTATAAAAATACCATATAGAGAAGCAATGGAAAAATACGGAATAGATAAGCCAGATTTAAGAAATCCGCTTATAATACAAGATGTAACAAAATGCTTTGCAAATTCAGAATTTAAAGCATTTGAAGGAAAAACGATAAAAGCAATAATAATTCCAAATGGAGCAGAACAAGGAAGAAAATTCTTTGATAAAATGACAGAATATGCTACATCAGATGAAGTTGGAGCAAAAGGATTAGCATGGACAAAATACGAAGAATCAGGAGAAATTACTGGTGGAATTGCAAAATTCATTACAGACGAAATAAAAGAACAATTAATTAATGAATTTGGAATGAATAAAAATTCAAGTGTATTCTTTATAGCAGATGAATTTAAAACAGCACAAAAAATAGCAGGTTTAGTCAGAATTGAATTAGGAAAAAGATTAGATTTACTAGAAAAAGATGTATATAGATTCTGCTATATAGTAGACTTCCCAATGTATGAACTATCAGATGAAGGAACAATTGACTTCAATCACAACCCATTCTCAATGCCACAAGGTGGAATGGAAGCATTAGAAACAAAAGACCCATTAGACATATTAGCATATCAATATGATTTAGTATGTAACGGATATGAAATGGCATCAGGAGCAGTAAGAAACCACAATCCAGAAATAATGGTAAAAGCGTTTGAAATTGCAGGATATCAAGAAGAAGATGTAAAAAATAGATTTGGAGCATTATATAATGCCTTCCAATATGGAACACCACCACATGCAGGAGCTGCACCTGGGGTAGATAGAATGGTTATGCTAATAGAGGATTCCCAAAATATTAGAGAGGTAATAGCATTCCCTAAAAATAAGAGAGCAAGAGACTTACTTATGAGAGCACCATCAGTTGTATCAGAACAACAATTAAAAGATGTACATATTAAATTAGAACACATGGGACAGTCTTAATTTGTTCTATAATTATTGATGAAAAAAGTAGAAATATGTCGAAAAACATAAAATTAAAGGAGAAACAAAAATGATATATACATATAAACCACAGGGTGTTTGTTCTTATGAAATGAAAATAGAAGTAGATGGAGACACAATAAAAAAAGTTACAATAGAAGGTGGATGTGCAGGAAACACAGTAGGAGTATCAAGATTAGTTGAAGGAATGGATATTGATGAAGCAATAAAGAGATTAAAAGGTATTCAATGTGGATATAGAGGAACATCATGCCCTGACCAATTAGCAATTGCATTAGAAGAAATTAAAGCTAAAATATAATCAAAAAATAAAATATTACAACAATAACATAAGAAACTATTAAAGAAAGTTTTAATATAGCACAAATATGAGAAAATCAAAAAAATTTTCAATAAATAAAAAGAGGCAATGAATAAAAATTCAAGCCTCTTCTTCTTTTGTTGGAAGAATAAAATCTTTATTTGCCAATAACAATTTTTTTATCAATTCAATTTGAGATTTAGATAAATGAGGAATTTTATCCAAATTATATAAATCTTTAATAAAGAGAGAAATTCCTAAATCAGCATTTTTTGACGATTTCTTTATAGTTTTATCATCTGCTAAACCAAGAAGATAATCTAAGGAAACTTGAAAAACATTAGCTATTCTAGAAACAACATCTAAGCGAGGAGTTCTTTCACCATTTAAATATCTACAAATTGTTACATTAGACGTACCAATTTTATTTGCAAGTTCTGTTTGCTTCATATTATTTTCATCTAACAATACAGTCAATCTATAACTAAAATCTTCAACATTAAAATCCATATAAAACCTCCTATATAATCATCATAATTATTATAGAACTATAACCTATATGTTATAGTATAATTACCTAAATTATAAACTAAATATAAAATTAACCATTTGGCAATAAATAAAATTGTGCAGATATTAAAATATTAATAAAGTAATTCTTAATCATATAATTATTATTGACTAGGAATTTATTATATAGTATATACAGCATTATATCGTTTTGAATTAACTACAAGAAAATGATATACAAATTGCGATAATTATAATAGGAATACAAAAAAGATTATTTCAAATTTACAAAATCATAAAAATTTCTAAATTCATAACCTTCAGATTTTAAATAATCTATAGAAGATTTTAATACATTATATGTTTTGTTAACATCAGCAGTATCATGCATTAAAATAATTAAAGTTCCTTTATTTTTAGCAGTTTTTTTCAAATTGTTTAATAATTGAGAATCAGAGTACTTTTTTTCAGAGTCTCTATTTAAACAATTCCAATCAACATAAACATAATCTAGATCAGATAAGACCTGTAAAGCATTCTTCTTTTCATATTGGTATTTATGAGACATATAACCATTAGGAAAACGAAAAATATGAGAACAATAATGTGATAAACCAAGAGCATTTGCTATTTCCAAATCAGTGTTTTCAACTTCCTTCTGGAAACTTTCCATATCTCTATAAAGTAATTTATTATTATGATTATAACCATGGTTAGCAATATAATGACCCTCTTCATATTCTCTTTTAACTAAATCCGGATTTTCTTTTACATGTTTACCAACAACAAAAAAAGTAGCTTTTACGTTCTCTTCTTTCAATATATCCAAAATTTTACCAGTAGCTTTTGTAGTAGGACCATCATCAAAAGTAAGGTAAGCAATTTTTTCATTAGATTTTGTAATATCAGTTAAATTAGTAGATATATCAACATTAAAAAAAGATCCTTTATCAATTTCTATAGCAAAGGTATTGGAAGTTTTTAAAGAAAAAAATAAAACAAATGAAAAAATCAAAACAAAGGATAAGATAATAAAATAAATGGTATTTTTTTTAAAAATAAAAATCTTCATACAAAAACCCCCATATAAATATATGAGGGAAAAATAAAATAATACAAAATATTAATATAAAATTCAAAACACTAATTAATAGATAAAGCTTCATCTTTAGTTATATAACCATATTCAAGCATTTTGTTAATAACATGATATTGACGCTTTTTTGCTAAATTTGGATTAACAGAGGGAGAATAAACTGATGGAGCATTAGGAATTCCAGCAAGCATAGATGATTCATCTAAACTTAAATCTTTTGGATCCTTTTGATAATATCCTTGACTAGCATCATAAATACCATAATATCCATCACCAAAATATGCAGTATTAACATATAATTCAAAAATTTCATTTTTAGAATAATTTTTTTCTAAATCATAAGCAGCAAATATTTCTGCAACTTTTCTAACCCAAGATTTTTCCTGAGAAAGAATTAGATTTTTAGCAACTTGCTGAGTAATTGTACTACCACCTTCCTGTAACTCTCTATTTTTGACATTAGTAAAAATAGCTCGTCCAAGTGCAATTACATCAATTGGACCATGATCATAAAAACGGTGGTCTTCGACACTAATAACAGCATTTCTATAATAAGCAGACATATCAGAAAATTTTGTGAAATGTTCATCAGAAGTAACAGATGAAACTCTTGTCAATAAAGGTGTATCTTTTAAAGCTTTTTGATAAGTAGAATATCCAATAATCAAACCAAAAGAACAGATTACTATAAATAATAAGATAATTGCAATTATTAATTTTTTTAAAAATTTCATAAAATAAATTCCTTTCATAATTTCCATTATTATATAACAAAAAATATAAAAAGCATATAGAATTTTGAAAATAAATTAGAATATGGTAATAGATAAGTTAGAGTTAACACAAATAAAATAATAGTAGCATTACTAAATAGTAAGTGCATATTATAAAAATAAATAATATAAAAAAGTTAAAGTTTTGCAAAAAATTTTGTGAAATCTAATAACAGAATGGAGGAAAAATGAAATTTGTAAAAATGCAAGGATTAGGAAATGATTATATATACATAGATGCAATTAATCAAAAAATAGAAAATAGAGAAGAATTAGCAAGAAAAATAAGTGATATACATTTTGGAATAGGTTCAGACGGAATGATTTTAATATGCAAAAGTGAAATAGCAGATTATAAAATGGAAATATATAATGCAGATGGAAGTCAAGCAGAAATGTGTGGAAATGGAATTAGATGTTTTGGAAAATTTTTATATGAAAATAATTTTACAAAGAAAAAAGAAATAAAAGTAGAAACATTATGTGGAATAAAAACACTGTATTTAAATGTAAAGGAAAATAAAGTCAACAGTGTGACAGTAGATATGGGAAATCCAATATTAGAAGCAAATAAAATCCCAACGACAATAGAAAAAGATATTATAAGAAATTATCCATTAATCATAAATAATAAAGAATTTAAAATTAATTGTGTATCTATGGGGAATCCACACACAATAATATTTACAAATGATTTAGAAAAAATAGACATAAGAAGATATGGAAAAGAAATTGAAAAAAACAGCTATTTTCCAAATAGAACAAATGTTGAATTTGCACAGATTTTAAATAGAAATACAGTAAAAATATACGTATGGGAGAGAGGAACAGGGGAAACATTAGCATGTGGAACAGGAGCATGTGCAACAGTAGTTGCTGGAGTTATTAACGGATACTTAGAAAGAAGAGTAAAGGTGTTTTTAAAAGGAGGAAATCTATTGGTAGAATGGGGGAAAAATAATAAAATTTATTTAACAGGACCAGCAGCAACAGTATGCAAAGGAGAAATATAAAACAAACAAAAATTTGCATAAAACTATTGACTTTTTAGTTTTAAATTTATATAATAAGCAAAGAAAATGAGAGAAAAAAGCAGAATGTGGTTATAGTATTAGCTAGAATTTTGAGCAAATAAAAAATATCCATATCCTGCAGCCAGCTAGATATGGACTAAAAATATCAAACAATTGGCAACCACATTTTGTGGTCTCTTATTTTCTAAATACATTATAAAATAAAAAAACAAAAAAGTCAAGAAAGTAGGTATAAAATGAAAGAACAATTTTTAGAATTATTAAGACAAGTAAAAAGAGAAGGAATGGACCAATTAATAGAATTTATAGAAAAAACAGACTTTTTTACAGCACCAGCAAGTACAAGATTCCATGGGGATTATGAGGGTGGATTAGTAGAACATAGCATGAAAGTATATGAAATATTAAAACATAAAGTAGAAACAAATATTGAACCATTAAATGTAAACCCAGAAACACTTATACTAGTACCATTGTTACATGATTTATGCAAAGCAAATTTTTACAAAGTTGATTATAGAAATGCAAAAAACGCATTAGGAGTATGGGAAAAAGTTCCATATTATACAATAGATGACACAATACCATATGGACATGGAGAAAAATCAGTAATGATGATAACAGAATATATTAAATTAACACCAGAAGAAAAATATTCAATCCGTTGGCATATGGGATATACAGAACCAAAAGAACTATACAACACAATAGGAGCAGCTTACAAAAAATATCCACTAGCACTATTAATGCATGAAGCTGATTTAGAAGCAACTTATTTTTATGATATTTAATATAAATTTGACATATATAAGATTTGGCAGACAAAATTTTGAAAAAAATTTTGGATTATGATGAGCAAAACAGGTGAAGCGAAAGGAGAAAATTATGTTAGCATATATAAAAGGAACTTTAGAAATGAAGATGACAGGATATATAGTAATAGATGTAGGTGGATTAGGATATAAAATATATATGTCAGATTCAGCAATAGAAAAATTAGGAAATACAGGAGAAATAGTAAAAGTTCATACATATTACAAAGTAAGAGAAGATGATATAAGTATATTTGGATTTAATACACTAGAAGAATTAAGAATGTTTGAACTTTTAATATCAGTTAGTGGAGTTGGAGCAAAAACAGCATTAGCAATGCTTGCGGTATGTGAGCCAACAGAATTCGCATTAGCAATAATTTCAGAAGATATAAAAACATTAACACAAATTCCAGGAATTGGAGCAAAATCAGCACAAAGAATAATATTAGAATTAAAAGATAAAATAAAGAAAGAACAACAAATTCAAGAATTAACAAAAGCTGCAAATGGAATAAAAGAAAATAATGGCTTAAAAACAAAATTAGAAGAAAAAATAGAAAATGAACAAAAAGCAGATGAAGCTATGGCAGCACTTCAAGTGTTAGGATACAACAAGAGAGAAATAGAAAAGGCATTTGACAAAATTGCAAAAGAAAACATGTCAACAGAAGAATTGATTAGAAAAGGTTTGACAATCTTAGGAAAATAATTTCTCTGAAAGGAATATAAAAAATGAACAGTAATGAACCATTAGCATACAGAATGAGACCAAAAACATTAGAAGAATATGTAGGACAAGAACATGTATTAGGACAAGACAAAATATTATATAGAACAATAAAAGCTGATAGATTATCAAGCATCATATTATTTGGACCTCCAGGATGTGGAAAGACATCACTTGCGAAAGTAATCAGTGCAACAACAAAATATAAATTTTATAAGTTAAATGCGGTAACTGCAGGAGTAGCTGATATAAAAAAGGTAATTGAGGAAACAAAAAATTTTATGCTAAATCCAGCAGGAAAAAGTATATTGTTCATAGACGAAATTCATAGATTCAACAAATTACAGCAAGATGCATTATTACCATTTGTAGAAAATGGACTAATAATATTGATAGGAGCTACTACAGAAAATCCATATTTTGAAGTAAATAAAGCCTTAATATCAAGATCAATGGTAATTAAATTGGAACCACTAACAGAAAAAAATATATATACAATTTTAAAAAATTCCTTAACAAGAAAAGATGGACTAGCAGATTACCAAATAAAAATAGAAGATAGTACACTAAAAAAATTAGCAAGTATAGCAAATGGGGATGTAAGAACAGCTTTAAATGGGCTTGAAGTAGCAGTTCTTACAACAAACATGGAAAGTGATGGATATATACATATAACAGATGAAGTAATAAAAAATAGTGTACAAAATAGAAAAGCAATATTTGATAAAAATGGAGATAGTCATTATGACAATATAAGTGCTTTTATAAAATCAATGAGAGGTTCAGATGCAGATGCTACAATTTTTTATTTAGCTAGAGCTCTTAATGGAGGAGAAGACCCAATGTTTTTAGCAAGAAGAATTGTAATAGCAGCTTCAGAAGATGTTGGACTTGCTAATCCAAATGCTCTAGTAGTAGCAACATCAGCAATGCAGGCAGTGCATTTAGTTGGAATGCCTGAAGCAAGAATTATTTTATCAGAAGCAGCTACATACATAGCAAGGTCAAAAAAATCAAATGCAACATACTTGGGAATAAACCAAGCTTTAGAAGATGTGGCTAATAAAGATACAGGAGAAGTTCCAATGCATATTAGGAATGCACCAGTAGAACAAATGAAACAGTTTGGATATCATGAAGGATATCTATATCCACATGATTTTCCAGGACATTGGGTAGAACAACAATATTTGCCAGATAAAATGGTGGGAACAAGATATTTTATAAAAGATGAAAATATAGATGAATAAAATCTAATAAATATTAAAAATTTTACAAATAAATAACGAATACAAAAGTAAAAATTGGGAAAGATACTAAATAAAAATAGTAGATTTCTCAATTTTTATTTATAAACAATGCTTAGAATAATTTAAATAATATTAAGGCACAGAAGACATTTTTTAAACTAGAAAATTACTTTTTTAACATTAAAAAGAGGAACTTTTATGACAAAAAACATACTAA
>FR884562.1:51478-51604 GCA_000435535.1 Clostridium sp. CAG:575
CTAAAAAAAGTTTTAATAGGATTATTAGCTGGATTTATAAGCGGATTTTTTTCAACAGGAGGAGGATTAATATTAGTCCCAAGTTTTTTATATTTGCTCAATTTAGAATCTAAAAAAGCTAGAGGA
>FR884563.1 GCA_000435535.1 Clostridium sp. CAG:575
AGTGTCCCTTATTCCCATTTTGGAGGGAGTTTTAAGGAACGTCCCCTTTTCCCTCTTGTTCTCTTGCTCTCTTTTCATTTATTCTTTTGCTCCTGCTCTTGATATATTCAGCAATACTCCCATCTCACACAGTAATATAAATAATGCTGTTCCACCGGTAACTAAAAAACGGTAATGGCATTCCTGTTGCTGGCATTGATGATGTTACTACTGCTACATTTATTACAACTTGTATTGTTACTAATGCTGTTATTCCTGTTGCAATTAGGCTTCCAAACATATCTGGTGCTTTCATTGCAATTAAAATTCCTCTCCATATAAAAATTGCAAATAATATAAGTACTACAACACAACCTATAAATCCTAGTTCTTCAGCTAATATTGAAAATATAAAATCATTATGTGGCTCTGGTATATATAAATATTTTTGTTTACTATCTCCTAGCCCAACTCCAAACAATCCTCCAGAACCTATTGCATATAAACTTTGTATAACTTGCCACCCTTCATCTTTTGCATATTTCCATGGGTCTAAAAATGTTACAAATCTTTCTAGTCTATATGGTTCTATAGCTATAAGTGCTGCCAATCCTGGTATTCCAACTCCTAATCCTGTAAATAAAAAATGCTTAAACTTACATCCTGCAACAATCATCATAATTGATACAATTCCAATAATTACTATTGATGCACTAAGGTGTGGTTGTAATAATAATAGTCCTATAATTGGTATTAAAAAAACAAAATGTTTAATAAATCCTTTAAAATATTTATTTAATTCATCTCTGTTTTTTACTAATATTGCTGCATAGAAAATAATCATTAAAAATTTAACAATTTCTGATGGTTGAAAAGATAATGTTTCCGTTATACCAATCCATCTTTTTGATCCATTTACTTCTTTCCCCATAAATTTAACTGCTAATAATAATATAAATGATAACCACCAAGCATGTTTATAAAATTTTTGATAAAATCTATAATCTATTTTTGATATAATTGCCATTGCAATTAATCCCAAAATTGCAAATAATAATTGTTTAGAAAAATATGTATAACTATTGCCATAATCTGACAATGCAGATGGTGAACTTGCAGAAAGCACCATAACCAAACCAATTGTTAATAATAGCAATATTGTTATTACTAACGTAAAATCAATTGGGTTATTTAAGAAACTTGAAAAACTTTTTTCTTTTTTCTTTTTTGCCATTTAAAATCCTCCCAATAATTTGTTACTAGCCATTTTCCAATAAATATTTTATACATATCGTCTCCGACTAGTAACAATGAGTTCTATTTCTTTTGTATTTTTATATTATTTTTAATCCTATAAAGCACATTACTAAAGTAATTAAAGAAAATACTATTACAATCTTATTTTCTCTCCAACCTGATAATTCAAAATGATGATGTATTGGTGTCATTTTAAATATTCTATTACCTGTTTTCTTAAAATATGCCACTTGTATAATAACAGATAATGTCTCTATTACTGGTATTAATGCAATTATTACTAATAATAGTGGCATTTTTAAATATAAAGCTATTCCTGATATAACTCCACCCAACATCAATGACCCTGTATCTCCCATAAATACTTTTGCTGGATGTAAATTAAACATCAAAAATCCTAAAGTAACTCCTATCACTATACTTCCAAAAAATGAAACTTCATATATTCCATTACTTATTCCTATAACTGTTAAACATGTAATTATAATACTAGATACACTAGATGACAATCCATCTATTCCATCTGTTAAATTTATTGCATTTGTCGTTGCTAAAATAACTACAATTGCAAAAGGTATATATAGAAACATAGGCATTGTAATGTATTGTTTTAAAAATGGTATATATGTTTCTGTTCCAATTTTTAATCCATTTATTAAAAATAAAACATATATTACTGCTATAATAAGAAGCCCAAACATTTTATAACTTGGCTTTAAACCTTCCGTATTTTTCAAAACCAATTTCTTAAAATCATCAATAAATCCAATCATTCCATATCCTATAGATATTAATAATAATGGCAATAATTTGTTACCTATTTCTCCATTTCCAGTCGCATGTAAATATATATATGTACCAGTAACTGAAATAATCATAGCAATTATCATGATTATTCCACCCATTGTTGGTGTTCCTTGCTTTTTTAAATGAGATGCTGGTCCTTCATTTCTTTCTATTTGACCTACTTTTAACTTTCTTAATATGGGAATAATGATTAGGCCACCAATTACTGATATCACAAAAGATATTAGTAATACTTTTATCTCAAAATCCAATTTAATCAAACCTTTCTTTCTGTCTTTTGTCTCTTATATTTTTATTTTTTACTTTTTTCATTTTTTTGCATTTCTGCTAATTTTTCTATATATTCTTTTACTATTTCTTTTTCATGGAAAGGATGTTTTACTCCATTTATTTCTTGATATGTTTCATGTCCTTTTCCTGCTAAAATAACTAAATCATTTTTATTAGCCATTTTTATTGCGTGTTGTATAGCTTCAGTTCTATCAAATATTATTTCATATTTGCCCTTTGTTTTCTTTAATCCCTCTTCTATTTGACTTATTATTTTTTGAGGATCTTCTGTTCTAGGATTATCAGTTGTAATTATTGTATAATCTGCAATTTTTCCTGATATTTCTCCCATAATTGGTCTTTTTCCAGAGTCTCTATCTCCACCACATCCAAATACACAAATAACTTTTCCTCTTGTATATGCTTTTGTTGCTTGTAAAATACTTTGCATACTTTCTGGTGAATGTGCATAGTCAATCATAACAGTTAAATCTAATTTATTATCAACCAATTCTGATCTTCCTGGTACTCTAACTTCTTCTAAAGCCTGTTTTATTGTTTCTGAATCAATTCCAAATTTTTGTGCTACACAAATAGCTGCCAAAGAATTATAAACACTAAATCTTCCTGGAATTCCTGTTTTTATTCTTTCATTTCTATCTGTTATTTTTACTTTAAAATCAACATAAGAATTTGTAATTGTTATATCTTTTGCCAAAACATTTGCAAAATTATCAATTCCATATGTTATTATATTACTATCTGGAAACAAATCTGGTATTTTAGCACTATGTAAGTCATCAGCATTTACTATCCCAGTTTTGCACATTTCAAATAATTTTAATTTTGAATTGAAATAGTCTTGCATATCCGGATGTTCTTTTTCACTAATATGATCTTCTGAAAAGTTTGTAAATAATACAAGATCAAAATGACATCCATCTACTCTATGTAATTTTAAACTTTGAGAAGATACTTCCATAACAACTACTTCAACACCGTCATCTACCATTTGTTTAAAAATTCTTTGTAATTCCAAACTATCTGGTGTTGTTCTATCACTATCTTTTATTTTTTTACCATTACTATAAACTGCAATTGTTCCTATTAATCCAACTTTTTTACCTGCTTTTTCTAATATTTCTTTAATCATAAAAGTTGTTGTCGTTTTTCCTTTTGTTCCTGTAAGACCTATCAATTTAAATTTTGATGATGGGTCTCCATAAAAATTAGATGCACAAACTGCAAGTGCTATTCTTGTATCTTTTACCATTAAAATAGTTATATCTTCTGGTATTTTTAGTGATTTTAAATCACATCCTTCTTGAAGCATAACTACTGTTGCTCCATTTTCAATTGCTGATTCTACATATTGATGTCCATCTGTTGCAAATCCTTTTATTGCTACAAACATGTATCCTTCTTCTACTTTTTTTGAATTACTTTCAATTCCTTTGATTTCTAAGTCTAGGTTTCCTTTTGCTTTTACTCCTTCTACTCCTACTAATATTTTTTTTAATTCCATTTAGAATCATCCCTTCAATTAATATGTGTTGGTAACAAAGTCTTGTTTCCAATTTTTTTATATTATATAACTATTTTTAAAATTTGTATAGCCTTTTTTCCCTAATAAATAATATTAAAATAATTTATTTTTATACCCAATTCTTTTTTAAATCTCTTTAGAAATATCTTGATTGATTCTTTTTTCTCCATAACCACTTTTTGTATCTTTTATTTCCACATTACTATATGATGATAAATCTGCAATTCTTTTCTTAAAACTATTTTCTTTTTTAATCTTGAAAATACTATCTCTCCCTTTTGACATTCCCAGTTTATATTTTATATAAGCTAATTCTTTATTAAATTTTTGTACATACATATCAACTTTTTTCTTTACATTATTAACCGCTGTTTCATAACATTCTATCTCCATATCAATAAATGAACTATCCTGTGATTTTTTATCTTTAAATTCTAATATAACTTTATATAACGGATCTTCTTTAATCTTTCTATATTCTTTATCTATCATTTTTTGATCTTTTTCTGATAAATTCTGATAATCCTTATAAATAATGAGGATATTTTTTATATTCATTAATTGATCATATATCTTTTCTGCACCTATTATTTGATCAAGTATACTTAGCAAATTTATACACTGCTCTTCATCTATACCTAGCTGTTTTGAAACATTCCTTTTTATATTTCCTCTTGCCATTTTCATCATATTTTCTTCGCCAATTACATCTTCAAGTTTTCTTGTACAATCTGTTGTCACTCTATATGATTCAGCTTTTACTCCAGATTTTTCGCAAATCCAATTAGTCATGCCCTCATTTATTCCCTTACCAACACATGTACCATCATTTCGTATTTCCATAATCCCTGTTCCACATTTTATCCCTTGTATCTTTTTCTCTAACTCTGATTTACAAAATATTGCATGTACAGCCTCATGAAGTATTACAAATTTTAAAAATTGATTATCATCTATTTTTTCTATAATCTTTTTTACATCTAATGCCTCATCATCTAACAAATATAACGTTATTGATTTGTCTTGCATTCTAAAACATCCTGCTATATCATTTCTAGATTTATCTATATATACTTTATCTAAATTTTTGTTTAATCTCTTATTAACAAAATTTTTACCATAAGTTTTAATAAATAATTCATTATTACTCAATTTTTCCTCTACAAATTTTTCTAAATATTCTTTTATTACTGGTACTTCTATTTTTTCCATAATCCTTTATAATAGTAAAAACTATTCTCCTTTTTCATTTATATATCTTTTTCAAATTTGCCATTTTTGTAATACAGTACTGTATCTTCATCTGTAAAATATGGTAATAGTGCATTTGGCACATCTATCTTTTTTTCATTTTCTCCATATATTAATGTTGTGTATTCCTGTTCCTTTTTTTCTATTTTATATCTAGTACTTGAATCAATTTTTAAAATATCACTTTCTTCTATAAATCTTTGTTGAATATCTTTATACTCTTTAATTCCTACTAAACTATTAAAAAAATCTTCTGTCATTTCATCTTCAATTACATATTCTCCATTTTTATATTTCAATACATAATCATTTTGAATTTTATCTTTTATATCTTCTGATATTTCTGTTTCTTCAAAAGTCACATTATTTTTTGTATCTTGTAATATTACTCCATTTGTACTCATATCAACAACTTGATACAATCTATCTTCTTTTCTATATTTTTCTAAATTATTATTTATATCCTGCTTGTCCAATCCATTTTCTCCTTTTTCATTTATATTTTCTAAATAATTAGACAATTCTTTAATAAAACTTTGTACTATATTATTTTGCATTCCTTTTTTCATTAATTCATTAACTAAATTTAAATTCAATAAATATCATCCTCCTAGATTTAAAGTATTTTTTGGAAATTCACTATTAGACCAATAGTTAAAAGATTTAAAACTAGAAAAATTATATCTTATTTTCTTCATTTTTTCAATATTTTTTATTCAATTTCACTTTATTATATTTCACTAGAAAATTTTAAGATGATGTGGAAGTATATATCTTTAGGCTTCTACTCAGTTTTGATTTATAGCCTGTTCATTGCGTTCAAAAAGGAAATCTAATATAAAAAATTGAGCCTCTTTCACTCAGGCTTAAAATGTATATATGTATCTGTTTTTATGATTTTTGAATGTGATTAGAGTAATATTAGAATTTCTTAAATAAATTTATGGAAAGAGTTCACGTCGAACGAAGTGAGGACTAAGTGGAAGGGTGCCATAAATTTATTTTAGAAATTTTTATGTTACGTATTGAACCGAAAAGATTATAAAAACAGATACATATATACATTTTTTTGTGAACATCCCTCAATTTTTTATTTAAGATTTTCTATTTTTCACTCCAATCAAGCGGCCATAAATCAAAACTGAGTAGAACCCTAAAGATATATACTTCCACACCATCTTAAATTTTCCTAGTGAACTGCAACTTTACTTTCCCCTGTTGCATAATTTATATAAACCCCTGGTTGCACATTATACACAAAAACATTAAAACTCACACCATTTCCATTATCTTCTACAGAATAAGCTTCCATTTCAACACCACTTGCCAACTCATTATTTTCCTTAAAAATTGGAGTTACTCTATATAAAACATGATTTTTTTGATTATTCTTTATATAATCTGCAACCTGATTTTCAAATGGTAACATCCCATTAACATTAAAATATTTTGTACCTGTAATTAAATTTAATTCATTTGCATCTTCATCTGATAATTGATACCCAATTAAATGGCATCTATTGTATAAATATTCTCCATTATATTTAGCTTGTATCCACCCAGTTGGTTTTACTCTACTAATATCCCCTCTCTTATCTCCATCTGGTGGCATTATTTCTTTGCAAACATTAGCATATGCAACTCCGCATCTGCCTAATTCATCAAGTTCACTATATCTCTCAAAACTTTTTGTTGTATAATCATCTTCTGTAAAATATGGTTTATTATTATTTATCGTTACATAAATTTGATTTGTATACTCTGGAATTTCGTTAATATTTAAATTTGATATTTCTATATTATTTTGTTCACTAGACATATTCATTCCAGAACTATTTTGATTTTCATTTGTTTTTTGATTATTTTCTAAATATGTCCCAATTGCAATACATATGATTATAATTATTGATACTATTGCCTTTTCTATTTTTTTATTTATTTTATATTGATTATTTCTTTTGTTTTTGCTCATTTATTTCATCCTTTTCTAACTTTATATTTTAAGAATAATTCTAAAAAGTAAATATTTTTTCAAAAAATCTGTTTCTATACAAAATATTCATTAACATTATAGTTTTATATATAAATTATATAATTTTTCTAATATATAATTAATTTACAATTTTATAAGTATTTTATCATAACTTACAAAATTGTAATAGCATTTTTAATAATTTATAAAAATTTTGCTACCTTTATTTACAACAACTCCTTCTGTTGGAGTTTGACCTAAAATAATTATATTTTCTTTATCTACTTCTTCTGAAAAATTCTCTACACTAAGTTCCAATCCCAATTCTTTAACAGTCTTTTCCGCTTCTTTTATTGTCATTCCAACAATATTAGGAACTGTCACTTGTTCTACTGTTTCGATTTCATCTTGATTTCCCTTATTTACCTCTAAATATGGCAGAATTTCCCTAAATATCTGCCCTCCAACTGGTGCTGCCACACCACCTCCTTGGTGTCCTCCTTCTCCCGTTGGATTATATAATGTAATAAGCATTACAACTTGAGGGTCTTCTATTGGAGCAACACCAATAAAAGATGTTACATATTTATTTGTATTAACACCATCTTCTGAGGTTCCAGTTTTCCCTCCAATTCTGTATCCTGCAACTTTAGCATTTTTTCCTGTTCCTTCTGATACAACTGATTCCATCATACTTAGTACTTTTTCAGATGTATCTTTTGATATTACCTGTGATTTTACTTTTGTCTCTATCTCTGTTTTCTCTTTTGTTTCACTATCTACTATAGCTTTTACTATTCTTGGCTGGATTAAACTACCTCCATTTGCTATTGCCGAAACTGCTGTAACTAATTGTAGTGGTGTTATTTCAAATCTTTGACCAAAACTTATTGTTGCAAGTTCAACTGGTCCTGCCTTATTTTCTGCCAAAAATATACTTCCTGCTTCTCCTGGTAAATCAACTCCTGTTTTTTCTAACAATCCAAATTTTTGCAAATAACTATAATACGTATGAACTCCTATTTTTTGACCAAGTCCTATAAAAACTGGATTGCACGAATTCATTAAAGCAAGTCTTAAACTCTCTGGTCCATGTGGTCTATAATATCTCCAACATTTTATTCTTACACCTGCAACTTCTATTCCTCCAGTACAAGCAAATTGCCCTTGTTTATCTATATCTGTTACAAGTCCTTCCTCTAATGCTGCTGATGAAGTAATTGTTTTAAAAGTTGACCCTGGCTCATAAGTATCTGCAATCGCTCTATTCCTCCACACTGCTTGTAAGCTTTTCGTTTTTTCTGCCTGTTCAGCAGTATCCCATATTCCTTTCAATTCTTCTGTATATGCTGCATACGGTTCATTTAAATTATAATCTGGATATGTAGCCATTGCCAATATATCCCCATTTTTTGGATTCATAACCACAATATTTCCACCATCTGTGCAAACATTGTCAATACATGCTTCTTTTAAATATTTTTCTACAATTGATTGTATATTTGCATCAATCGTCAAAATTAAGTCATCTCCATCAACTGCTGCTACATACGTTTCTCCCTCTTCTCCAATTTCTCCACCTTTCGCATCTGTATGCCTTTTTATTGCTCCTTTTGTACCAGAAAGTGTTTTGTCATATTTTGCTTCTACTCCGTCTAACCCTTGATTATCACTTCCACAAAATCCTATAATTTGGGCTGCTAAGTTATTGTTCGGATAATATCTTTTTGTGTCTTCATCAATATTAATTCCTGTTGTAATATTATTTTCATCCATCCATTCTCTCAATTCATCTGCTTTTGACTTTTCAACCTTTTTTGCAATTGTCTCTATAGAACTTCTTTTGGTTACTTTTTTAAGAACAGCCTCATAATTCAAGTCAAATATTTCTGTTAATTTTTTGGCTACTGTTTCTTTATCTTCTTTTTTAATATTTCCCGGGTTTACTGTAACTGTTTCTACAGTGCTACTTTGTGCTAACACTGTTCCTTTGCAATCATATATTGTTCCTCTTTTAGGATTTATATATCTATCTAATGTTTGCTGTTCATATGCTAATGCAGATAAATTTTTTCCGTCTATTAATTGTATATATCCTAGTCTGCCTATTAATACTGCTATTATTATAAATATAATAAATAATATATTTCTCATCCTTTTCTTAGTAGATAGATTTGTTTGAACCATAAAAAACACCTCTATAATATTTATTAGAAGTGTATTAAATTATTCATACTATTTACATGATACAAAAATCCATGATATAATTAAAAAAAATTTTGGAGGTATACAATATGAAAAATTATTGTGGCATTGACATTGGTTGTACTAATATCAAAATGGTGGCAATGATAAATAACATTCCACATCATAAAATAATTAGTTCCGGTGATTCTTTTACTCGGGAAGAATTAATTGACTGTATTTATGAATTTTATTCATCGTTTGATGCAAATTTTAGTGGACTTGGAATTGCTTTTTCTGGGTATACATTTGATTCAATTACAGTAAGTAAAACTTCTTTACAGTGCCTTGAAAATTTATCTACTATGGACTTTGAAAAACTACATTGTAATAATATCCACTTAATTAATGATTCAAATGCAACTGCTTTAGCTGGACTTACAGAATATCCAACTGCAAAAGTATTAGTAGGTATTACAAATGGAACAGGAATCGGCTGTGGTGTTGTTATTAACGGTCATCTTTTTACCGGAAGTAATCATATACTCGGTGAAATTTATGGTAATACTGTTATTGAAAATAATAATATCACAAAAATCGGCCGAATTTGTTCCGGCTCTAAAATTCTAAAAAAATTATCAGAAAAACCTAATGATCCTATTTTTGCAAAAGAGATTTTACAAGAAGCTAGTATTAACCTTGGCAATTTGCTTATTAGCATAATACATCTTTACAATCCTGATGTTTTATATTTTTCAGGAGGCGGTTTTTCTTTAGAAAATTTATTAGAAGATAGTATAACTTATGCCAAACAATTAGTTTATCCTGACTTTCTTGTTAATCTTACTTTTGTAAACAGCTCTTACCATGATTTTGCTGGATGTTTTGGAGCTATCAAATATGTACAAATGAATGAATAAAATTTAGCTTGCAAAAACGGTAATTGCTTTTTTAACAATTACCGTTTTGTCCTTTTAAAATTTTTTCCAAAACTTTCGCAAGCCCATCATTATTATTTGTATCAGTTACAAAATTAGCTTCTTTTTTTATATCATCTACTGCATTTCCCATAGCTATAGAGTTTGGTGTTACTTTAAACATTGAAATATCATTTTCTCCATCTCCTATAACTACAATTTCATTTTTCTTCAAACCTAGATATTTACTAACAACATCTACAGCATTACCTTTTGTCGAATTTACACTTGTTATATCGCAATAATAACTTTTACTAGGTAGTAAGTCCGGATTACTCATTCTTTTAGATTTATTAACAATTTTTACATTTGATATTCCTTGTACAAACTTCTCAATTTCATACATTTTTTCAAAATTTCTATTACACATAACACATTGAATGATTTTTTTAGTATTTATTATTTCTATCAATTCATTATTATCTTTTACCATTTTCTTTTCATCTTCATAAAACGCCTCATTTAATGCTACTTCTTGCCCATATTGTAATGAAATTTTATAATTGTTTTTCTGTGCATATCCCAATAATTTAAGAACACCATCTTTCTCCATTTCATTACTCAATATCTCCTGTTTCTGTACTACATCAAAAGCTGCAGCTCCATTTGAAGAAATTAAATATGGACTAGTATTAAATTCCTCTTGTAATTTTAATGTTGCATTTGTAGATCTTCCTGATGCAATTATAATTCTTATTCCCTTTTTCCTACATTCATGTATTGCATTTTTCGTTTTTTCTGTAATTTTCCCATCATCATTTAATGTTGTACCATCAATATCAATAAAAACTGCTTTTATATTTTTTAGAATATATTGCAAATATTTATTTATAAATTCACATTGAATGTTATCTTTATTATTTTTTGCTATATCTAATAATTCATCAACCATTTTTTTGGTGTATCCACTACTTTTCTTTTCATAAAACTTTTTCAATGGTTTTTGAATATCCATCATTACCTTTGTAGCCTTATTAACATCCTGTTTATCAAGTAATTCTTGCATTCTTTGCATTTCATTTTCATAGATATATTTACCTACTTTTGTATTCTTTATTTGTTCTAACGTATTTTCATCTGTAATATCTTCTAACTTCAATTCTCTATCTGGTATTTTAGCACCTAAAATAGTTTCAAAATCTTTATCTGTAATATTTTGAATATCAGCATCAATATAAGCTTTTGGATATTTTTCTTTTATTTTCAAATCATTTGATTTAAGTTCTATATCTGCTTCCAATTTAATATCTCTACTTGAAGCTCCTATAAGAATTTTATATCTTCCCTGTTCAACTGACCATTTTTTTGTCTCTGGATTAAAATATTCAAAAGAGTCTTTATTTAATGTTATTTCTACTTTCTTTTCTTCCCCTTTTTTCAACTCGATCTTAACAAATTCTTTTAATTCTTTACTTGGTTTAAATATATTAGGATTTTCTTGTTTTATATATATCTGAGCAATCTCTTTCCCATCACATTTTCCTACATTTTTAATATAAAATTCTATATTAAATTTATCATTTTCATTTGTTACTTTAAGATTTTTATATTCAAATTGTGTATAACTCATTCCAAATCCAAATGGAAATAATACTTCTTTATTTGCTTTATCATAATATCTATATCCAACATAAATTGCTTCTTGATATTCTACACTTACCTCTGTTCCTGGAAAATTTTTAAAACATGGTGTATCTTCTATTCTTAATGGATATGTTTCTGCTAATTTTCCACTAGGATTTACCTTTCCAATTAAACACTTAACCATTGCCTTTGCACCTGCTTCTCCTCCTAAGTATCCAGTTATTATTCCTTTTACTTTATCCTTCCATGGCATAGCAATTGGTGCTCCATTTGATAATACAATTACAACATTTTGATTAACTTCACAAATCTTATCTATTAAATTATTTTGATTGTTCGGAATATCTAAAATAGTTCTATCCATTCCCTCTGACTCATAATTTTCTGTAAGTCCTGCAAATATCAAAACAACATCATTTACTTTCGCTATTTTTATTGCTTCTTGCTGTAATTTTTCTTCTTCCTCTTTATTTTTTTCAATTCTATTATACCCTTGTGCATATTCAATATCTATATTTTCATTTTTAAACGATTCTATTGCATTTTCTATTTTATAAGGATTTATTGTTGAGCTTCCTGCACCTTGATATCTTGGGTTTTCTGCCATATCTCCAATAATTGCAATTTTTTGTTTTCTCAATGGTAAAATATTATTTTCATTTTTAAGCAAAACAATTGAATTTTCTGCTATTTCTTCTGCTATTCTATGATGTTCATCTTGAGTATAATTATCTATTTTTTTATCTTTTTTTGCTTTGAATACTATTCTTAAAATTCTATCTATAATATTATCTAAATATTCTTCTTTTACTTTTCCTTCTTTTACTGCTTCTATGATTTCATTTATTCCATTTCCTCTTCCACCAGGCATTTCTAATTCATTTCCTGCAAGTAAACCTTTTACTCTATCATTTTCTGCACCCCAATCAGTTATTACTATTCCATCAAAATTCCATTCATTTTTTAATATATCTATTATCTTTTTATTTTCAGTACAGTATTCTCCATTTATTTTATTATACGCACTCATTACAGCCCATGGCTGTGCATCTTTTACAATTATCTCAAATGGTTTTAAATAAATTTCTCTTAATGTTCTTTCATCTATTACTGTGTTAATTGTTCTCCTTCTATTTTCTTGATTATTAGCTGCAAAATGTTTTACACATGCACCCACTCCATTCTCTTGCATTCCTTTTACATATTCTGCTCCAATTTTTCCACTTAAAAAGGGATCTTCTGAGAAATACTCAAAATTTCTTCCGCATAATGGAGATCTTTTTATATTTACTCCTGGTCCTAAAACAATATCAACTTCTTCTCTAACAGCTTCTTTCCCTATAGTTTTCCCCATTTTATATGCAAGCTGTTTATCCCATGAGTTAGCAATAGTAGCACCACTAGGAAAACATGTTGAAACTTCACTTTTATTTATTCCTAAATTATCTGCCTTTGTTTTTTGCACCCTAAGTCCATGTGGTCCATCTGACATTTTTATACTAGGTATACCAAGTCTTTCTAATCCTTTACTATTCCAATAATCTTGTCCTACACATAACATAGCTTTTTCTTCTAATGTCATTTTATTAATTATATCTTTATACTTCATTTTTTACCCCTTTATAATAAATTTATAATACTAATATACAACATATCAAATATTTTTTCAATATTGCTTGACTTCTCTGTTTTTTATTACTATAATCAATTAAATTTATATTGGTTACTTATTTTTGCAAAAATTTGCATCTATAAAAGGAGGAAATGCTTATGTTATTTAGTATTATTATTCCAGTTTTTAATGCAGAACACAGTATCCGGAAATGTATTGATAGTGTCTTAAATCAAGCATTTTTAGATTTTGAGGTTCTACTAATAAATGATGGTTCTACAGATGATACCGAGAAAATATTAACTGAATATTCTTGCAAAGACTCAAGAATTAAAGTTTTTACTTTTCCTAATAGTGGTGTTGGAATTTCGAGAAGAAGAGGAATCTCTTTAGCTCAAGGTCAGTATGTAATTTTTGTTGATGCAGATGATTCTATTAATCCAGAATTGTTGCAAAAACTTGCTACTCCGATTTCTTCTTATGCACCTGATATCATCCGTTATCAAAGTAAGATTATTAATGACAATGAATCTAAAGATCATGAGAGATATAATTACTTTGACTCAGACCGTTTATATAATGGATTGGAAGCATTAAAGTTATGGTCAAAATCAGGCAAAAAATATGCAGTTTACTGGTTATTTTGTTTTAAAAAGACTGTTTTTACAAATTTACTCTTCGTACCAGATTTAAAGTGTTATGAAGATGTTGCTTTAATACCTTTGCTTATTGCAAGTGTTAATTATGTTACAATAATAGACTATGTAGGTTATAATTATAGCTATGGTAATTGTACAAGTCTTACAAATCTAAATACGTATTCTGCTGAACGAGCACGAGCTTATGATTTTTTTGCTGCATATGATTTTGCAGTCCGAAATTTTATAAAATTAGATAATATCACAAGTTCCGATATTGCATTTTTCATTAGTGATTATAATCAAAGACTAATTGGTAAATATAATTCACTTAATGAAGAATTGAAAAAAGAACTTAAACAAATGTTAGCCTCAAGAGTAACTTTATAAAACACATAAAATTTATAAAAATTTTATGTGCAAGTAATAAACGCAGAATACTATATGTTATTCTGCGTCATTTATTTATTCAAAATTTTATCTATTAACTCTGAAAACCAACTTTTTTGTTCTTCAATAACTACCTTTTCTGAAGCTGATTCTACATAATCTTTTTTAGGTAATGATATATAAACAGTTTGTTTACTTGTCAATTTTACCATTCCTAATTCTTCTTTTGCAACCTTTTCAATATTGCTCATATTTAAACTATTTTCAATACTTACCTTTAACTGTTCATTTTCTTTTTGGATTGCTGCCAATTCTTTCTTTTGGCTTTGAATCTGATTAAATTTTTTATCTATTTGTGAGTTTCTACAACTTATAGTAAGTAATAATAAAAATATTCCTACAACAGTAACTGTAATCTTTAATTGTTTTTTTCTTTGACCTTTTGATATTTTTATTTGTTGTCTTGGTACATCTTTTACAACTTTTACATTTGGTTTCTTTTCTCTTTTAATAACATTTGGTTCTAATTTTCTTGGGCTTGTACCAAACTGATATGGATTACCTCCCATAAGTTATTTCACCTCACTTTCTTTCTAAATCTTTTCAAAAATTCTCAATTTTGCACTTTTACTTCTTGAATTCTGTTCTTGTTCTTCTAAACTTGCTACTATTGGTTTTCTTGTTATTATTTTTCCTAAAGACTTTGCTCCACACATACAATATGGTAAATCACTAGGACAAATACATTTTCCTTTTGCATCCAACATCGCATTTTTTACTGCTCTATCTTCCAAAGAATGAAATGTTATGATACATAATCTTCCTTGTGGTTTTAAACAATCTATGCAATCCATTACAGTATTATATAATGGTTTTATTTCATTGTTTACTTCAATTCTAATTGCTTGAAATGTCCTTTTTGCTGGATGTCCATCTTTTTGTTTTGATTTTGGAATTGATTTTTCTATTATTTCTACTAGTTGTTTTGTGGTTTCAATTTTTTGATTTTTTCTTATTTCACAAATATTTTTCGCAATCTGTCTTGAAAATCTTTCTTCTCCATATTGATAAATAATATTAGCTAGCTCTTCTTCTTTATAATTGTTAACAACATATTCTGCTGTCAACTCTTGAGTTTTATCCATCCTCATATCTAATCTATTTTCGCCTAAATAGCTAAAGCCTCTATTTCTTTCATCTAATTGATATGAAGATACTCCCAAATCTAACAAAATTCCATCCACTGAATCAATTTCAAGATTTTCTAATATTTTCTTTATATTATCATGGTTATCTTTTACAAATTTTACATTTTGGAATTGTCTTAAATTTTCTTTTGCTGCTTTTAATGCATCATCATCTCTATCAATTCCAATTAGCAAACCGCTCTTAGATAATCTTTTTGCTATTTCTTTACTATGTCCTGCTCCTCCGAAGAGTTCCATCAACATAAATTCCATCCGGTTTTATTGATAAGCCTTGTATGCATTCTTCTAACATGACTGGTTTATGTTTAAATTCCAATTTTCCACCTCTTAAATTTTGTTGCTATTTATCTGCAAAAAAGCAACTAGTATATTACCAGTTGCTTTTTTATTTCATGCTTTATCTTTTGGTATTTTAAAGACCTTTTGTAACTTATTATTTTACTTTTGTTTTTTAAGGCTTTTGTTAATTTTTATATTTATCTTCATTTGTAAAAAATTTTAACTTTTGTATTATTGCTTTTGTATGCTTTTCTTTTGTAAAGAATCATTTGTTTTTTATCTTTTGTATTCTTATCTTTAGTACTATCATCTTTTGTTCTTTAATCTTTCTTTTGTACTTTTTTCATAAGTTCATTCATCATATGTATATCTATATAAACTTTTGCAAGTTATATACCTAACATAGTCATATTTTCTGCGATTTCATCAGCTGAGATATTTTCATCACATTTTAACCAGTTTGATTTATCCCAAATTTCAAGTCTTGTTCCTACACCTATAATTACTGTCTCTTTTTCTAGTTTTGCTGCTTCTCTTAAATTATTTGGAATTAGAAATCTACCTTGTTTATCTATTTCACACTCTGTTGCTCCTGATAAAAAGAATCTTACAAAGTTCCTTGCATTTCTATCTGATAGTGGTAATGATTTCAATTTAGTTTCAAAATTTATCCATTCTTCTTGTGAAAAAGCAAATAAGCATCCATCCAATCCTTTTGTTAATACAAACTTATCTCCTATGTCTTGTCTTAGCTTTGCTGGCATTATTAATCTACCCTTGACATCTAAAGAATGTTCATATTCTCCCATTAACATTGGATTTCACCACCTTCCACTTTTCTACCACTTTATACCACTTTTCTCCACTTCAAGTAAATTGTAATATAACTTTTTTAATTTTGCAATAGTTTTTCTTAATTTTTTTAAATTTTTTACAAAATTTGTTAAAGTAAAATAAAAATTTATAAAAGCATAATATGGTTAGTTCCACCTTAAGGCTTAGAATAATTTAAATTTCTAAACTATTCATTGCGTTCAAAAAGAAAATTTAATATTAAAAATTGAGCCTCTTTCTCTCAGGTTTAAAATTTATTATCGTATATGATTTTTGAATTTTTAAATGTGATTGAAACAATATTAGAATTTCTTAGATAAATTAATGGAAAGAGTTCACGTCGAACGAAGTGAGGACTAAGTGGAAGAGTGCCATTAATTTATTTTAGAAATACTTATTTTGCGTATTGAACAAAAAAATTCTAAAATCATATACGATAATAAATTTTTTCCGTGAACATTCCTCCATTTTTAATATAATATTTTCTATTTTTCACTCCAATCAAACATTCAGAAAGTTAAATTATTCTAAGCCTTAAGGTGGAACTAACTACATCTTGATTTTATAATTTTCATTAAAACTCTACAAAAATTTTGCTATTAAATCTCTTTTCCATAGATTTTTAGAAAATATATTTAATTTTATGATACTTTAAATAGTACTTAGTATAAGTTTTCATATCAATAATTCATTTCAAATTTTCAAGTTGATTGCTATACTTCTTTTAATAATATAATTTGGAGGTTGCCATGACTGATAACGAAAAAATTTTAAGAAAAAGTATTGGAAAAAAAATCAAACTAGCTAGATCAAAAACAAATTATACTCAAGAAACACTTGCTGAAAAAGCATCATTATCTCCAAGATTTGTAAGTCAATTAGAACGTGGTATATCATTTGGAAGTGCTACTACAATTGTCAATTTATGCAGAGCTCTTAATATTTCTTCAGATTTTTTATTTAGTGATTTAATCTCTGCCAATTCAACAGAAGTAATTCCTGAATTTGACAATAAATTAATAGAAAATTATAGTCAATTAAATGATTATAATAAAAAAGTAGTTAATAGATTAATAAGTGACTTAATAAAATTACAATTAGAAGATGATTTCAAGAAAAAAATAAATTAATTTTGTTTAATATTTAGCCAAAGGTATTTTAAAATTTAAAATGTTTCAAATTTTAAAATACCTTTTTTTATATTTCTCTTGTCTCTTTTTTTTCCTTATGTTATTATAATACTTGATAAAAATGTTAATACTAAAAGTAATAATAAGGAGGTATAATTAATGAAATTTAAACAATGGGATAATTTTAAAAAAGGAGATTGGCAACATGAAATAAATGTTAGAGATTTTATTCAAAGAAACTATACACCATATGAAGGAAATTCTAACTTTTTAGCTTCATCAACAGAAAAAACAAATAAATTATGGAACGAAGTTTTAGAACTTTATAAAAAAGAAAAAGAATCTAATGGTGGTGTTTTAGATATAGACACAAAAACAGTTTCTACTGTTTCAGCTCATGATGCTGGATATATTGATAAAAATTTAGAAGAAATTGTAGGCTTACAAACTGATGCACCTTTAAAAAGAGCTATAATGCCTTTTGGTGGTATACGTATTGTAGAAAAATCTTGCGAAGCTTATGGTAGAGAAGTCGATCCTGAGGTTGACAAAATTTTTCATACAATTAGAAAAACTCACAATGACGGTGTATTTAGTGTATACACTCCAGATATTAGAGCTGCTAGAAGTAGTCATTTAATAACAGGTCTTCCTGATGGCTATGGTCGTGGAAGAATTATAGGTGATTACAGAAGAGTTGCCTTATATGGTGTTAATGTTCTAATTGAAGAAAAAAAGAAAGAATTAGAAATCTTAGATACTGATGAATTTACACAAGAAATTATACGTAATAGAGAAGAAATAAAAGAACAAATAGATGCATTACAAGCTTTAAAAGTAATGGCTGCAAAATACGGTTTTGATATTTCTGAGCCTGCACAAAATTCAAAAGAAGCAGTTCAATGGTTATATTTTGCTTATTTAGGAGCAATTAAAGATCAAAATGGTGCTGCTATGAGTATTGGTAGAACATCTACATTTTTAGATATCTATTTTGAAAGAGATTTAAAAAACGGTCTTTTAACAGAAGAAGATGTCCAAGAATTAATGGATCATTTTGTTATGAAATTAAGACTAGTTCGTTTCTTAAGAACACCTGAATATAATGAATTATTCAGTGGTGACCCTGTTTGGGTAACAGAAAGTATTGGTGGAATGGGAATTGATGGTAGAACATTAGTTACAAAAAATTCATTCAGAATTTTACACACATTGGAAACATTAGGTCCTGCACCTGAACCAAACTTAACAGTTTTATGGTCAACAAGATTACCTGAGGGATTCAAAAAATATACAACAGATTTATCTATTAAAACATCATCAATACAATATGAAAATGACGATTTAATGAGAATTACTTTAGGAGATGACTATGGAATTGCTTGCTGTGTTTCTCCTATGAAAATTGGAAAACAAATGCAATTCTTTGGTGCCAGAGCAAACTTAGCAAAAACTTTATTATATGCAATAAATGGTGGTAGAGATGAGATTTCTGGAAAACAAATTACTCCAAAATATGCTCCTATCACTTCTGAATACTTAGATTATAATGAAGTTATGGAAAAATTCGACCAAATGATGGAATATGTTGCCAAAATTTATATAAAAGCTTTAAATGCTATACACTATATGCACGATAAATATTCATATGAAGCTATTGAAATGGCTTTACATGATAGAGAAATCTTAAGAACAATGGCTTGTGGAATTGCTGGATTATCAGTTGTTTCTGATTCATTATCTGCAATAAAATTTGCTAAAGTAAAAGTTATAAGAGATGACACAGGTTTAGCTGTTGATTACGAAATAGAAGGTGATTTCCCAAAATTCGGTAATGATGATGATAATGTAGATTCTATTGCTGTTGATATTGTAAAAAGATTTATACGTAAGTTACAAAAACATCAAACTTATAGAAATTCAAAACAAACATTATCAATCTTAACAATAACATCAAATGTTGTTTATGGTAAAAACACAGGAAACACACCTGATGGAAGAAGAGCCGGAGCTCCATTCGGACCAGGAGCTAACCCATTACATGGAAGAGATACAAATGGAGCATTAGCTGTTATGAACTCAATTGCAAAATTACCTTTTAAAGATGCTGAAGATGGAATATCTTTTACATTTTCTATAACTCCTGGAACATTAGGAAAAACTGAAGAAGAAAGAGTTTCTAATTTAGTACACATGTTAGATGGTTATTTCGCTCAAACTGGTCATCATATAAATGTAAACGTATTTGACAGAAGTTTATTATTAGATGCAATGGATCATCCAGAAAAATATCCTCAATTAACAATTCGTGTATCTGGATATGCAGTAAACTTTACAAAACTTACAAGAGAACAACAATTAGATGTAGTTAATAGAACAATACACGAAAAAATATAAAAGTGAAAGAGGTGAAAGAGGGACGTTCCTTAAAATTCCCTTTTTACAGGGATATAGGGACACTCCTTTTTGTTAAGACTGTCACCTTCTCCTTTTTTAGAGTGAATTTTAAATAACATACCTCTTTCAATCTCTTTTCAAAGGAGTTTATATGGAAAACTTAGATTTAAGATATTATGCTAAAGTACATTCTATTGAATCTTTTGGAACAGTTGATGGTCCTGGTATCCGATTTGTGCTTTTCTTACAAGGTTGTTCTTTACAATGTAAATATTGCCACAATAGAGATACTTGGGACATGAATGGTGGTTCTTATAAAAGTTTAGATGATATTTATGAAAAAATATTAAGATATAAAAACTATATTTGTCCTAATGGTGGTGTTACTGTTACAGGTGGCGAACCACTTTTGCAAGTTAAATTTTTAATTGAATTATTTAAAAAGCTAAAAGAAGAAAATATTCACACTTGTATTGATACTTCTGGAATGGTTGCTTTAACAACTGATATTAAAGAATTGCTTTCTTTAACTGATTTAGTTCTACTTGACATTAAACATATTGATACTAATAAATGTAAAGAATTAGTTGGTAGGGGTAATGAAAAAGAATTAGAATTTGCAAAATATTTAAGTAAAAATAATATTCATATGTGGATTAGACAGGTACTTGTTCCAGGCTACACTGATGATGAAGATGATTTAATTCGTCTAAAAAATTTTATTACTACTCTAAAAACTGTTGATAAAATTGAGATTCTTCCATATCACGATATGGGGAAATATAAGTGGAAAGAACTTGGAATTCCATATGAATTAGAAAATGTAAGAATAGCTAATGATGAAGATGTTAAAAAAGCAAAGAGAGTTTTAGGAATTACCTAAAATTTTCTTTGCTTATTTTTGTGTTTGAGTTTCTTTTAGATACAGATACTGTTTATAATGCTACCTTGTTTAAAATTTCTTCTTCACTGTAATCCAAAAAAACGTTTTTTTCTTCATAAAAAAGATACTCAAATTTTTTGGCTACAACTTTTAGATTTCCATCAGTAACCTGCTTAAGGCGGTATATAATATCAATCCAATAACGGACTAAATTATTTTCATTTACATCATCCGCCATTACAAGAATGAAACAAAATTCAATAACATTACTCGAACATATAAAGCTAGGAAGATGTTCAAATACTGCTTTTCCTTCCTCTTTATACTGATTAACTTCTCTACAAAGACCTAACAGTTTATCACTCAATGCTTCTTTTTCCTCATAGTAAACAGCCTTAATATCCTCTGCTATAAGAATATTTTTTACTGTTTTCCGTTTTTTCATTTCCATTATCAATCTTTGCAAATATTTCTCTACTTCATTTTTTTGCATAGAATATCTCCTTTTTATAATCATAAATTAAAGATAACCCAAACACGTTTAAAATTTTGTATACATATTTTAACACATTTCTAATAAAATTTCAAATATAATATTTTCATATAAAAATCCCCTTTATTATTAAACCTTTTAGTTTGATAATTAAGGGAATTTTTTATTCATTATTAATTTAATATTTTTACTTACAAATATCTGTTAATCGTTCAATTGATATTTTGTTATCCAATATCCTGTCAATTGTTCTCCATCATCTTATATACCATCATCATTTTTGTCCCACCAGAATGCTTCTGGTATTTGATATCCTATTTCTGTTGTTGTACTTGTTCCTAATATAAACTTAACATCAGACCTTTGACTTGTTTGATTTAATTTATATTGATAACGTGGTATCCATACATAATATGTCTCCAATCCATCATTTCTAGTTACTATATTATCCCAATTCAAATAAGTATAATTATACCAATTTGATGGTGCATCTTTACTAATCGGAATTTCATTATGTTCAGTACCATCTTCATCATAATAAACATAAAATGTTGTATTTGGATCAAATCCATCTAATTTTGGAGGATTCACTTCTGTTGGTTCTAATACTTTTGTCATACTTCCAACTATAGCCCCAGTAGCATCAAGAGCAGTTACATTCACTATATAACTTTGATTTTCAGTAAGCCCATTAAAAGTGTATTCATCAAGTGTAGTAGAATTATTAACAATTTTTCCATTTATCGCATATGTATATGTTTGAGCTTTATCCACAACATTATTTGTATAATTATTTAATACTATTCTAGACTTACTTGCAGTCATATTATAATCAATATTAAATTTTTCTAATTCACTTAACTGATATTTTGAAATCCAATAACCTGATATAGATGTCATTAAAACTCCATTATCTGAATTACCATCACCAAATTCAAAAGCCTCTGGTAGCTGATATCCTTGTGCTATTAATTCCTTAAATGATGTAACTTTTCCTGTTGATGCATCTGTAAAATTATTATAAACATCTACAAATTTCACATCTGACCTTTGAGTTGTTTGATCTAACTTATACACATATCTTGGTATCCACACATAATATACTTCTACCCCTTCTGCTTCTACATAAATATTTGCCCATTTTTGATTATTATAATCATACCAATTATCAGGTTCCTCATCAAAAATCCAATTTGCTGGTGTTAATGTATTTTCATCAGTAACAGATAAATATCTTGTATATTTATCATTAAAATTTTCTAAAAATGGCGTATTTATATAAACCCCATTAACTAATTTATATGTATTATCTCCTGAAACTTTTCTCTTTACATTTAAAATTTTCTTTTTCTCTGATTTTCCAACGGGAGTTATTTTAAATTCATAATCTGTATCTTCAACAGCATCAAAATCTATTCCTATCCTTTGTTTTCCATTTCCATTAACCGTTATTTCTTTTCCATTTTTTTGATATTTTATTGTATCTATGCCTTCAACTTCTTGTACTGTAACAAGGCATGAAAATGTATATGTATAATCATCATTTACTTTAAATAATTTTGCTTCCCATGAAAAATCAGATAGTTCTTCTGGATTAATATTTTTATTTATATTTTTAATAATAAAAATACTAGATATACTTAATAACATGACTATAAATATTGCTAAACAAATTATTATTACCTTCTTTTTCATGTTCACTCTCCTTTTTCTTTATTACTATTTAAAAAACTATTTTATAAAATTCTAAAAGCCTTCTCCTGATACTACTACAGCACGAGAATTCCATTTATTATTCATCTCAGCACCGCACCCATCGGCTAGAATCCCCATAATAAGAAAATATACTTCCAAATCTTGCTCTTACCAATCCATAATCTAAGTCTCTATAAATCCATTCATTAATACTATCATGCCAACCAACTGTTTCAGTTATTGCATTTCCTCTTTTCGCTACATAAGATATCGTATATTCATTTTTATATCTGCCAACTGCATTGTAATAATTAATTGCATTTGATACAGTTCCAGCCGCTACCCATTAAGTATTTATTTTCATCACAACTCCCGTCACATTTCCAGTAGTTGTATTTCCATCCTCTACTTTATTAGGATTTCCATAACTTGATGCTGAAAGAATTGCTAATGCCCCATACTCTACATTTTTTTCCATATGCACATCAATACTATTTGAAGTACTACTTGATGTTAAATTATCGTTCAATGTTTCACTTAAGCCCATTGTACCACCTAATTCTTCCATCTTTCTTACATTTATCATCCAATCACTTAAATTATATGCAGTACCATCATTACCATTTGCTTGTACTACAGCATGTACTTTTCCTTGATTTAATATTAAAAAAATAATAAAAAACAAAAATATTGCTATACTCTTATTTTTTTCTTTTATATAAAGATTACCTATGTGTATACAGCCACAGGCCTTTCAACGATTTTAATTTTTTTTTTATTTTTCCTTTCTTTTCTTAAGTTTTATTTTTATAGATTATACCCTATAAATATTTTTTATCAATATCAAAATAAAATTTTCACCAAATAAGATATAATATTATCAATTAATAAAAAACTATTTATTATTCAGTTTATACAACCAAATAACAAATAGTTATTTTACAATTTTTATTTTTTATATTTCTATTTTATTTAAAAAATCCCATTCAAAAAAGCATCAATAAAATTATTATCCTAACAATTTAAGTTCTACATTTTCCATTTTATACTTACCATCAACTAACTTAAATTCAACTAATGTCTCATCCAATGTTTCTTTATTTTGTCTTAAATCTGTTGTAAATAATAATTTAATTTGTTTTATTTCTACTTTATTAGTTACGATTTCTTTAAAACATTCTGCCATATGTTTTTCATCTTCACATACAAGAATTAATTGTGGAAGTCCTGCAAAACCTGAATCTCCTTGTACAAAATTTTCATAAAAATCTTTATATAAATTCATTTTTTCTATTAATTTCTTTTGCCATTCTTTTTCTCTTCTCACTACTTCAAAAACGAATTGAATTGATTTATTAGATTTTACAAGTTTTACTGATCCACCTGTTGCTTTAAAAACTTTTCCAACTGTTTTTGCTGTAATTGCAGGCTTAACAACATAACTGTCAAAAGCTTTAACTTTTCTTAAATATGCTATTAAAGTTTGATTTCCTGCCAATCTTTTTTTAATCATTGGAACTGGTTTTGTATTGTCAGATGGTTGCCATTTACAGTCAATTTCCTTTGAATTTAATAAATATTTTCCCATTTTTTCTAAACAGTAAATTCTATAAATCCCTTTTCCTTCATCAGAAGTAAAATAATATCTTGTTAAAATTTTAGATTTTACTAATGCATCTAATTTATTATTCAATTTATCTTGAGATTGTGGATTTATTCCTTTTATCTCTAACATTTGATAAATTTGTCTTGATGTAATAAATTCAAATTCATTTACTAATTCTAATATTGCAAAGTGTATATCTGTTATATGTCCTATATTTATCTTATGTACAATTTGGTTCATTGACACATATCCATCTTTACCATCAAATGTCTTAATTTCTCCTTCTCTAATTGCAAATGGTGAAACTTGTGCCTTAATTTGATTATCTTCTACCATATTTTCCTCCTAAAATAATAAAATTTTATTAATTTAATAATAAGCTAATTTAATTTTTTTCTTTTCGTAGTCAATCTTTTTAATTGCTACATTTATATCTTGTCCGTATTCTAAACCATCTTTATATTCTATCATTCCAACTAAATTTGGTTTTAGTTCTACAAATATTCCATTTTTATCTTTTTCTGTTTCTCTTACTATTCCCTTTGTTTTCATACCTACTTGAAAATTTTTTGCATTTTCTTCCCAGGTTCCAAACATTTCTTTATAAGATAAACTAATTTTTCCTGTTTCTTTATCAATATTTTTTATCTTTATATTTATTTTTTGACCTATCTGTAATCTTTCAAATGGTGTCTTTATTCTCGCTACTGATAAATCTTTTATATGAACTAATCCAACAATTCCACCTTCAATCTCAATAAATGCTCCATATGGCTTTATGCTTTTTACAATTCCATTTACTGTATCTCCTAGATGTAAATTATTAGCCCTTTTTTTACATTCCTCTGATGTTATTCTAAATTCTTTTGTCATTTTAATATCATTCCTTTTTTCTTATGTTTACATTAACATTATACTAACTTTTTCCAATTTTTTCAATAGTTTTATTCTTTAATTTTTTGCTAATTCTAAAATATTGCTCATAATTTCATCTGTAATTTTATCTAGAACTTCTTTATCTTTACTTCCTTTATACTCACTGAAATCAAGTGGTTTTCCATATGTAATTGTTACTTTTTTATTACCTTTTTCTCCACCTTTAATTCCACAAGGTATTACAGGAGCACCGCTTCTTACTGCAAAAAATGCTGCACCATCTTTTACTTTTTCGCCTTTTGCAATTCCATTTCTTGTACCCTCTGGAAATAAAGCCAAACAATCTCCATTTTTCAAAACTTTCAATGATTCTTTTAATGCTGCCACATCTTTTGAATCTCTTTTAACTAAAATAGATTCAAAAACCCAACCAAGAAATGCTAAAAACTTATTTTTAGTTAATTCTTCTTTTGCTAAAAATCTAGTATATCTACCACATGTAACTTCTATTAATGGTGGATCTAAAAATGTTCTATGATTTCCACAAATAATAACCGCACCCTTCTTTGGTATATTATCTTTTCCTACAACTTTAAATCTATAAACTATTTTACAATAAATCCAAATAGCACCTTTTACAATACCTCTCGATATTGTTCTAATAACTTCTTTCATAACTTTACCCACTTTCATTAAACACTCTGTATTTTATACTAACATATATTATATTTTACATTATAATTATACATATAACTCATTATAATTTTTCTTCTGGCACATGTATATTTCTTATTACCACTTCAAATTCTTCTACATTCATTGCAGTCAGTTTTTCTATTTCTTTTTTAGCTTTTATTTTAAATTCCTTGATTTCTTCCATAATATTAACACCATATTCTGCTGTAACTTCCATATAAATTTTAACACCTTCTCCAAAGTTATCAACTCTTATCTTTTGTACTTTATATATACTTTTAGTTTTTGAAACTAAATACTCAATAATTTGCCTAAAAACATTATCAGAAATCGTAAAATTTCCCATATAACTGAATGTTGGTCTTATAATTGATTTTTCTGAGATATATGGTTTATTTCCTTTTCCTTTTGATTTAAAAATTTGTAATGGATCTAATAAATATCCAGAAAAATCTTTTTTTATTTCAAAAGTTGGAACTGGTATAACATGTTTTCCTTCTGTAACACGTATCCTTCTAGCAGTTTCCATTTCTTCTTGTGTTGCAACATCTGATATATATGTTATCTCTGAAATCTCTGGTAGCTCTAAATTTGTAGCTATTTTTTGAACCATTCCATCAGAAGTTCCCAAAATTAATATTCCCTCAGGTTTAAATTTTTTTATTGCATTTATCATTTCTTGTCTTTGTTTTTCTTCATAAAACAATGCTTTTTTTACTGTTTCAATTTTTGTAGGGGCTTTTTTAGCTGACTCTCCTGCTACAACTTCATTATCTTTAACTAATAATCCATCATCTATTATATAATTTACGTTTTTCTCCCCTGCAACCATTTGTGCTCTATAGCTCTTCCCTGTTCCAGATGGTCCTACAAATGCATATACTTTCATCTTATTGGGTCCTTTTTTGGATAAATTTGTCATTGTATCTTTTAATAACATTTATAATCACTCCCTATTACCTATAATTTAAAACTTAGACTCTTTCTCATTAATTTTTATAAATATATTTATACTCTAAAATAATTGTTTTAAAAAATACCATTATTCTTCATAATTATCTTTACTTAAATTTGGATAAGTAAACTCCATTCCGTCTTCTGTGAATTTTGTTCTAAATGTATGTGATTGATTAAATTCATTTTCTCCCTTTAAAAAATATTTATACTTTCTTGAATTCAACAGAACTCCTCCTCCAACAATAACAGGATCATCCCAAGTTACATCAACAGCATACCAAAAATTATCTAATTGGACATAATTCCATGCATGGCTCTCTGTATTTCCTTCAGAATTAGTTGCTTCACCTGTTACAATTACACATGATACATCCATTCCATCTAATAAATATTTAAAAGCTTTTGCATATCCTTCGCAAACGCATTCTTTTTGTATTAACGCTCCATAAATATTATAAATATTTTCTTTTGAAATACTTGTATCATATTCTATTGTATTTACTAAATAATCATGTACTAATTTTATATTTGAATATGTATCAGCTTTTTTATTCTCAATAAAGTATTTTTTTATAGCCTCTAATTGTTGTAGTGCTACATCAATCTGTTCCTTAAAAGAAAATTCGTCACTTAAATAACTTCCAGCATTTCCACTATTTACTGTAACTTTATATGTACTTTGATTACCTCTTGTTGTAGTTTGAACATTTAAATACATTTTTGTAACATCAATATAAAACACTTCTGGATGTTCACAAAAATATGCATCAACTGCATCCTGAAAATAATTTCCTAATGCATCCATTCCACTCTCTTTATTCAAAACATTTGCAAAAGTATTTTCAAAATCAAGTTCATATTTTCCAGTTTTCAAATCTTCTTTGTGCTGTTCTAAAGCATCATAAAATTTTTTTGCTTCTGAACTCAACTGATTATAGAAATATTTGTTATTCTCAGTACCATTTTGTACTATTTGTGTTTTCTCTATTGTTTTTATATTTTCTATATCTATGTTTAAATTACTATTTTCACTTTTATCTTCAGTTTTTCCTGATTGTAAAATAACATTTGATACAAATTCTTCTATATCTTTTGTTGAGCTGTCATTATGATTTTCTATAATCATATATGCTATTATTATTCCAATTACTAAAATAAGAGTAATAACTACTGACATTATGAATGATGTAATTTTGTTTTTCATTATTGCTCCTCCTTTTCATATAACTTTTTTACAAGCATATCAAAATAATTATAACATTTTTTATTAGTAAAAACTAGTATAAATTCAATTTTTTTGATAATACTGTTATTAGAAGTCTACAGTTTAGTAATAAATTACAATTGAGTGTGGAAAGGTATATCTTAAGATTTTTTCATATGTTTGAGTTCTTAACCTGTTCATTGCATTCAAAAATAAAATCTAATATAAAAAACAGAGCCTCTTTCACTCAGGCATAAAATGTATATATGTATATGGTTTTATAATTTTTGAATGTGATTGGAGTAATATTAGAATTTTTTCAATATTAGAATTTCTTAAATAAATTAATGGAAAGAGTTCACGTCGAACGAAGTGAGGACTAAGTGGAAAAGTGCCATTAATTTATTTTAGAAATTCTTATGTTGCGTATTGAACCAAAAAAATTATAAAACCATATACATATATACATTTTATGCCTGAGTGAAAGAGGCTCTGTTTTTTATATTAGATTTTATTTTTGAATGCAATGAACAGGTTAAGAACTCAAACATATGAAAAAATCTTAAGATACACCCTTCCACACCACACTATAATTATTATTAAGCTACAACATAGAAAGGATTTTATAAATTTATGAAACTAAAAGATGTATTAACTACAATATTTGGATACACTCCAAAAGAAGTATATTTATTTTCATTACCAGAACGAGAAGAAAACTCCGAAGAAGAAAATATAAGCAATGGTAAAAACACTGAAAATGTCAATCAAAAACAAGAAGAACAAAAAAATATTTTTACAAGTCTTTCTGTAAATTTAGATTATATAAAAATTAAATATAATACTTTAATAAATAGTGATATTTTAGTACGTGAATTTATTTTAAATGCACGTGGCAAGCAATATAAAGCCTTTCTTTTATATATAGATGGAATGGTTGATTCTAAGATATTAAACGATTTTGTATTAGAACCTCTAATGCTAAGAAATAGAAACAATCTATTCGATGGAGACCAAAATCGTATCATTTCCGAAGCCGTTACAAATAATATAACTGTTAGAAAAGTAAAAAAATTCAATTTAGCAGATTACATTGAATCTTGTTTAATGCCACAAAATAGTGTTATACAACAAGAATCCTTTGAAGATATCTTTGCTGGCGTCAATTCTGGAAATTGTGCACTTTTTGTTGATACTTTATCAGTATGTTTTAATATTGATGTAAAAGGGTTCAAACAAAGAAGTATTTCTCAGCCAGAAAATGAAATTGTAATCAAAGGTTCTCATGAAGCTTTTGTTGAAAACTTACGTACAAATACATCATTAATAAGAAGATTTGCAAATAGTGAGAATTTAATTATTGAAAATACCAAAGTCGGAAAAATAACAAAAACAAATTGTGCTATTTGTTACATGAAAAATATTGCAAATGATGATTTAATAGCAGAAGTTAAATATCGAATTAATAATTTAGATATAGACTCTCTTTTATCAGCTGGTGAATTAGAGCAATTAATTACAGATACAAATTATTTGGGTTTGCCTAAAGTTTTTGTAACAGAAAGACCTGACACAACAGTAAAAAGTCTTTTACAAGGAAAAGTAATTGTTTTTGTAAACGGTTCCCCTTATGCTCTTATAATGCCAGCAATAATGATTGATTTTCTTGCAAGTCCAGAAGACACAAATTTAAAAACAATCTTTGCAAATTTTTTAAAGAGAATAAGAATTGTTGCTGCTTTTTTTGCTCTACTATTGCCAGGTTTATATGTTGCAATTACAAGTTTTCATAATGAAATAATTCCTACCGAATTACTCTACAATATTCTATCATCAAGACAAAGTGTTCCATTTCCTATAATATTTGAAATTTTAATTATGGAAATTTCATTTGAAATAATAAGAGAAGCTGGTCTTAGAGTTCCATCCCCTATTGGTCCGACTCTTGGTATTGTTGGTGCTTTAGTTTTAGGTCAAGCTGCCGTAAGCGCTGGTATTGTAAGTCCTATTTTGATTATTATTGTAGCAATTACAGGTATCAGTTCTTTTGCTATTCCAGATTTTACTTTTAGTTTTCATTTAAGATATTTTCGTTTTGCGTTCTTACTTTTAGGTTATATAGCAGGTTTTATTGGAATTGGTATTGGAATATTTATTTATATTTCATCAATGTGTGATTTAAAAACGTTTGGTGTTCCATATACTGCACCATATGCCCCTGTTATTAATAATAAAGGTAATGGATATTTTCTTTCTCCAATTTGGAAAAGAGAATACAGAAATACTTATCTAGCTTCAAAAAGGCAAAAAAGGCAAGATAAAATTTCAATGAAATGGAAATTTTAAAAAGGAGGTTAAAATGTCAAAAGCCAAAATAGGAACAATAGAAGCTATTTTTATAACATTGACGGCCATAGTTCCTCTTACTGTTACATCATTACCAATAACTATAATAAATGAATTAAAATCAAGTTCTTTGCTTAATATTTTCTATGTTACTATAATTTGTACTTTAATAGGATTTTTAATATACTTCTTATTCAAAAAATTTCCAGGTTTTGATATAATTGATGTTTCAAATTATTTGGGTGGTAGCATTTTTAGAAATATTATTGGTTTTATTTTTATATTTTATTTTATAATATCATCAAGTTTATTGTTAAGAAATTTTTGTGAAGGATTAGATGTTATTTATTTTCCTTATACTAATATAATTTTTATGATATTAATATTTGTAATCAGCATAGCCATTACAAATTACTTAGGTTTTAATTCAACTATACGAACTACAACAATTATTTTTCCAATAACATTACTAAGTATTTTACTACTGTTTTTTGGAAATATTGATAGTTTTACATTTCAAAAAATTTTTCCTATATTAGGAGAAGGTTTTGAAAAAACTTTTGCATTAGGATTAAGTAATATTGGTGCATTTGCTGGAATTACGTATATATACTTACTACCTCCTTTATTAAAAAATCCAAAACAGTTTAAAATTGTTTCAATTTTATCAGGATTATTATCTGGTTTATTTATTTTTATTTGTATTGCTTCATTGCTTTTTATGTTTTCAATTTTTATTAGTACAAATGAATTAATGCCATTATTTATAGTAAGTAGATATATTGAATTCGGTAATTTTTTTCAACGTTTTGAATCACTATTTTTACTTATTTGGACTATAGCTTTTTGTTGTTATCTAAGTATTTCTTGTAAATTTTCTACAACAATATTTACAAAAATATTTAATTTAAAAGACTCGTCTCAATTAATTAATATTTTTGTTATACTTATTTTTGCAATTGCTATATTACCAAAAAATTATATAATATCAAGTTTTTTTGAATACTATATTTACCGTTACTTTACAATTACTATTATAATAATTGGACTTGTAATTTTATTTTTATCAAATTTAAAAAAGAAGGTGATTAAATAAAATGCAAAATGCTTTAAAAAAATTTTTAATAATAATTCTTATAATTATATTAATTATTGCTTTTTCTTCATCATATAACTACTCAAACATCGATAATCTTGCATTTGTTGTAGCTCTTGGTATTGATGTTTCTGACACAAAAAGAATTAAAGTAACTTTTCAATTTGTAAAACCACCCTCAACTAGTGAAGGTTCTAATCAAGAATCCAAAATTTTTGAAGATAGTGTGGATTGTGATTCCATTATAAATGGAATTAATATAATGAATAGCTATATTGCAAGAAAGATTGATTTATCACATTGTAGAGTTATTGTTTTTTCAGAAGAAGTTGCTAAAAATGGAATTTCTGATTATGTATATTCTTTAATGAATGATGTTCAAGTACGTCCCCGTAGTAACATTATAATTAGCAAATGTACTGCCAAATATTATATTGAAAATTCAATCCCAAGTTTAGAAACATCTATAACAAAATACTATGACATTTTCCCTGATTCTGGAAAATATACTGGTTATATAAATACTGCTACAATTGGAGATTTTTTTAATGCTCTGTCTTGCAATAGTTGTCAGCCCTATGCCATTTTAAGTGGTGTATCGTCTGGAAAAGAAACTTCTGATACTTTAACATCTTCTGACTCCAATATAAAATCAAACTCTTCACCTATTTCTGGTTCACGTTCAACCGAAAATATCCGGAACTGCCGTTTTTAAAGAAGGTCAATTAGTCGGCGAATTAACAGGTATAGAAACTATGTGTTTAAATCTTCTAGATGATAATTTAAATAGTTTTGTCTTATCTATTCCAGAACCAATAAATAGCAATAATGAAAATATTTCTAATAAAAAAATTGATTTATTAATAATGCCTAAATCAAAGAAAAAAATAAAAGCCCAAATAATAAATGGCTCCCCATATATAAAAATCGATATTAAATTATCTGCAAAAATATACTCTTTAAGTAAAAATTCTAATTATGAAGATACTACTGTTTTATCTTCTATTTCTAATAGTTGTAATAAATATCTTGAATCTCTTATTTCTGGCTATTTATACAAAACTTCTAAAGAATTTAAGAGTGATATAAATGGATTTGGTCGTTATTTATTATCAGATTTTACAACAAATAAGGAATTTAATGATTTTGGTTGGCTAAATAATTATATTAATACAACTTTTGATGTTAATGTTGATACTAATGTGGATTCTGGATTTTTATTGAAAAAAACATAAAGGAGTTTTTAATGTTTATTTATTTTTTTAAAATTTTATTTTTACTATTTTCTATTTTCGTTTTGATAAAAACCATTTTCTATGGTATTTATGAAATAAATACTGAACAAAATAAAATTGGTGGAATTTCTGTTATTTGTTTTTGCACTATTGTTCTTATTTTTTCTAATATAGTTATTTTCTTAAAATAAATTAAGGGGATCTAGCTTCCCCTTAATTTTCGTTCTAACAATAAAAATCAACATCTTCTACACCATAAAAATTTTTCCATTCAGATATAATATAGAAAAAATTATATCTTATTGCTCTTGATATTTTATTTAAATCATGTTCTGGAATTTTGCTATTATTATTAGATAATATACAATCTCCATATTTAGTTAACCAAAATTTTGTTGCATTTGGACCGTGGATTTCCTTTGCAAACATGAACATGCACTGGTTCTCCATTTTCATTGGCCCAGAAAAACACATTATATCCAAGATATTTAAATAAATTAGGCACTCTGTATTCCCCCTTTTTTAGCAATTTCAAAAAAGTAACTCGCCCCTCTTTCTACAACACTCCTAAACATTTCTATTTCTTTTTCACTATAATTTCCTTCTTTTTTAACAATATTGTATGAAGGTAATTCAAATATTACCGTATCAAATCCATTATCAGTTGGTCTCTCAAAACAAACAATAAGATATTCTTCCCCATTTTCTTTTTTTCTCATATCTGAAGAAACAACTAAAGTTCCATCAGAATATGTAACAAATTCATGCATCATTACGTTCAACTCCCATCTTTATACACTTAGTATATCACATATTTCAAAAAAATGCTATTCATTATACACCTTAGTAACATTTTTTGATATTTTCAATACAAATTACAATATTACTCAACAATTTCAAAATCAATCTGTCTCAATATTTTATTAGCAGAAATAACTCTAATTTTTACCTTATCACCAATTTTATAAGTCTTATTTGATTTCTCACCTATCAGCCTTTTTCTCTCTTCATCATAAATAAAATATTCATTTCCGAGATTTTCAAACCTAATTAACCCTTCAACTGTATTCTCTAATTCAACAAATATTCCAAATTGAGTAACAGAAGAAACAATTCCATCAAACTCCTCTCCAATTTTATCCTGCATAAATTCAGCTTTTTTCATATCTTCGCTATCACGTTCAACTTTTGTAGCAATTTTTTCCCTTTCTGAAGAAGTTGCTGCCCTTTGTGTAGCTTTTTCTTTATAGTCCTCTACCCAAGAATCATTTACAACATAATTATCTTCTAAATATTTTGAAATTATTCTGTGTATAAATAAATCCGGATATCTTCTAATTGGCGATGTAAAATGGCAATAATATTTACTTGCAATTCCAAAATGTCCCTTATTTTCAGCTTCATACCTTGCTAATTTTAAAGTTCTCAAAATAAATGTTGAAATGACTTTTTCTTCCTCTTTCCCTTTTATCTCTTCTAATATTTTTGATACTTCTGTTGGATACACTTTGTCATTTACTATTTTTATTTTTAAACCAAAATTGAACAAAAACTTATTCAAATCTTTTATTTTATCAATGTCAGGGTCTTCATGCACACGATATATAAAAGGTGCATCTAGCCAATAAAATTTTTCAGCTATTGTCTCATTTGCACTTAGCATAAATTGCTCTATAATTTCATTACTAAAAGATGTTTCATATTTTCCAATACTTACAACTCTACCATCTTCATCAAGTTCTATTTTGCTTTCTGGTATATCTAAATTCAAATATCCTTGTTCTAGTCTTCTATTTTTTAATATCGTAGCAAGTTCTTCCATAAGTTCAAAATTTTCAATATATTTTTCATATCTTTTTAAAACTTTTTCGTCTGATTTATCCAATATTTTTTGAACATCATGATAATTCATTCTTTCACATACATTAATAATTCCCTTGTATACTTCTGCTGAAACTGTTTTCCCTTCTGGATTTATTTCCATCGAACATGACAATGTATACCTATCTTGTCCTGCATTTAAACTGCATATTCCATTTGACAACTCTTTGGGTAGCATTGGGATAACTCTATTTAGCATATAAATACTCGTTCCTCTTATTTGAGCCTCTTTATCTAATAAGCTTCCTTCTCTTACATAATAGCTTACATCTGCAATATGAACATCTAAACGATAATTACCATTTTCCAATTTAATAACTCTTACAGCATCATCTAAATCTTTAGCATCTTCACCATCAATTGTAAAAATAATATCTTTTCTGCAATCAATTCTATTTCCTATATCACTTTCATCAATTTTTTCCCCATATCTTTTAGCTTCTTTAATTACTTCTTCTGGAAATTCTGATGGCAAACTATATTCTTTTATAAGTGACAACATATCAACACCAGCTTCATCTGGTCTGCCTATTATTTCAATAATTTTACCTTCAGCATTTTTCCCATTCTCAGGATATTTTGTAATTTGAACTACAACTTTTTGTCCTTCTTTTGCTTTAGCAAAATTACTTTTAGAAATAAATATGTCTGTCCCTAAACTTCTATCATCTGGTACAACAAAACCAAAATTTTTACTATTTTGAAATGTTCCAACAACTGTATCCCTCTCGTGTTTTAATATTTTTTTTATTTTTCCTTCCGCTCTTTTTGTTCTATCTTTGTCTTCTATGATTTCGACAATTACTCTATCACCATTCAAAGCATTTAAAGAATTTTCTTTTGATATAAAAATTTCATCTTCTTGATTTTCTATTTTTACAAATCCAAATCCTCTTTGATTTTTCCTGTAAGTTCCTTCCTCAAAGTTGTCTTCCATCACTCTATATCTATTTTTTCTATTTTTTGTTATTTTATAGTTATCCTCTAATTCTTTTAATATTAAAGTAAATTCTTGATATTCATTTTTTGGAACTCCTAAAATGATAGCCATTTCTTTTGCTTTCATTGGTGTATAATTTTCACTTTTCATAAATTCTAATATAATATCTTCTTTTTTTAACATTTTATCTTCCCTCTCTTTGGATATTATACCATTTTTATACTATTTCTACAACAAAATGATATATAATTGATATACAAAAAATAAGTTAAAAACATATTGAACCCTAATTATTAAGATTTTTCATTAATAATTAGAGTTCATATTAGTTTCTAACTTATTTTCTCATTTTATGCTAAATATAAAATTCCTAATACAATTGTTAATACAGCAAATACAATTGATAAAATTATTGTCCATCTTTTTTGTTTTCCTTCTTTTGTTCTACCTTTATTTTTTTCATAGAAATTATTTGTTGATGAACCTGTTATTGTTGAAGATAATCCTCCATCTTCTTTAGTTTGTATTAATGCTAGTATAATAACTGCTAAAGCTACTACAAAATATATAACTGTTAATATTGTTCTAGCTATTTCCATCTATTATTTCCTCCCTGCAACTTTCGTTTTTATTACTTTCGTTATTCTATCACATATACATTTAAAATGCAAGTAAGAATTTACCTAATTTACATTTTTTATTGTTCTATAATTTTATCTATGGAATTTTCTCTCATTTCTTTTATTATTTTACAGCTATTATCTAATTTTTCTTGTTCTTCTTTACTTAATTCAAGATTTAATAATTCTCTTACTCCATTACTATTTATTATTGCAGGTACACCAATATAAATATCATCTTGACCATATTCTCCATCTTTCAAATAAGTAGAAACTGTTAATATTGTATTTTCATCATTTATTATTGTTTTTACTAATTTTCTTAATGCCATACCAATTCCATAATAAGTAGCCTTCTTCTTATTTATTATTTCATAAGCTGCTTGTACCACATCTTTATGAATTTTATCTAAATCTTCAAGTGGATATCCATTATCTTTCATCACATCTTTCATTCTTTTGCAGCCAACATAAGCGTGATCCCATGGAACAAAAGATGAATCTCCATGTTCACCCATTATATAGGCATGAATATTTTTACTAGACACCTTTAAATAATCAGAAACTAAATAACGTAATCTAGCTGTATCTAATACTGTACCTGAACCAATAACTTTATTCTTTGGTAGACCTGAAACTTTTGCAACTACATATGTCATTAAATCTACTGGATTACTTGCAACAACAATAATTCCATCAAACCCACTAGCCATTATATTTTGTGTAATTCCCTTCATTATTTTTGTATTTGTTTCTGCAAGTTCTAATCTTGTTTGACCAGGTTTTTGTGCAATTCCTGCTGTAATAACAACAACTTGTGCATCTTTACATTCATCATAATCTCCAGCTTTTATTATCATTTTTTGTGGTGCAAATGGTAATCCATGTGATAAATCCATTTCTTCTCCTATTGTCTTATCTTTATCTATATCAATTAAAATAAGCTCACTTACTCCTCCTCTATTTAATATAGAATATGCCATACTCATTCCTACAAAACCTGTTCCTACTAATACTACTTTCCCATTTTTCATTATTAAATCCTCCCTTTACAAAAATGTTCAAATTGCAATGAATAGTTTTATCTTTTTTAATTTTATTTTTATATTCTTTCCAATTTTACCAACTTTTATTATAACACTATTTTTTAT
>FR884564.1:0-1760 GCA_000435535.1 Clostridium sp. CAG:575
AACAATTAAATTTTAGAACAGACTTGGCATCAGAAAGAAGAGACATATATAGAAAAGCAAATAGCTTAGAAAATGAAATAGACGGAATAGAAAGTGAGAAAGAAGAGATTAATGAAAAAATATCAGTAGAAAGAGTAAAAATTACAAATAAACAAGGAGAAGAAGCAATTGGAAAGCCAATTGGAAATTATATAACAATTGATATAAAAAAATTAAAAATAGCTCAAGATGAAGATATTGAGAATTTTGCAGAAATATTATCTAATGAACTAAAAAAAGTATTAGAAGAACATATAGACAAACAAGGTGAAGTTTTAGTAGTCGGATTAGGAAATATATATGTTACACCAGATGCTTTAGGACCTAAAGTAATAAACGGAATAGAAGTAACAAGACACATTATAAATTATTTGCCACAATATGTAAATGAAGGAACAAGAATGGTAAGTGCAATTTCGCCAGGAGTTTTAGGAACGACAGGAATAGAAACAGTTGAAATTTTAAAAGGAATTGTTGATAACATTCATCCAAAACTAGTAATAGTAATTGATGCATTGGCTTCCAGAAGTATAGAAAGAATAAGTAGCACAATTCAATTATCAGATACAGGGATAATACCAGGTGCAGGTGTAGGAAATAAAAGATCAGAAATTAGTGAGGCAACTTTGGGGATTCCAGTAATAGCAATAGGAATACCAACAGTTGTAGAGACTGCCGTTTTAGTAAATGATAGTTTGGATTTATTTATTACTAAATTACAAAATGAAGCAAAATCTAATGACTATTTAAATCAATTAAAAGAAAAGGATAATTATGAAGAAATAAAAGAAGCATTGATGCCAAGTGATTATAATCTAATTGTAACACCAAAAGAGATTGATGATTTAATTGAAAATATGAGTGAAATTGTGGCAATGGGAATAAATCAAAGTATGTAAATACAATTTCAATACGATTAAAATCAATTAATATGCGATAAAGTAATAGAGACTGCCGGCAAGTTTGTGTAAACTTTAAACTTTACACAAATTATTCTATATACTCAAATAATATAAAACAATAAACTGTTATAATTTAACATTGTTAAATTATAACAGTTTATTGTTTATGTTAAATTATAACAGTTTATTGTTTTAATTTGGTCAATTTTAGTTTTTTGTTATTTTTGTATAAATTACAAATGTCACAATCGGTACAAATTTCTATTCTATCTTCAAAAATCAAAGATAAAGTATGAATAAATTCATCTATACAATTATCCAATAAATGAATATAAATTTTTTTTGGAATAAAAGTAAGTAATCCATTTAGTGCATAATCATTAGAAGAAAATGAAATATCAGATAAATATTTTGATTTTAAAATATTATCATCAATATCAATTATATTTTTATTTTTATCTAACAAAATTGAATTTTCATTGGAATACACTAAGTGAATAATTTCACAAGTTGATGTTTGAGAGTTAACGTACAACTTTAAAAGTGAAACAAATTCAAAATACTCTTTTTCGATTACAAATGTACTCACTGCTTCATCAACAACATTTTCTAAAATTTTAATATAATCTTTAATTCTAAAATTAATAAAGCCATTTAAAATTATTGATTTGTTAACATTTAAATAAGAAGAAAAATCATCAATTAAACAATTATATTTGTCATTAAAATATTTATTAAAATCATCTGAAAAAATTTCAAAACAAATTTCTAAAATTTTTTTACGTTCTAAGGCTTCAAAATAAAAATAATTTTTTAGAA
>FR884564.1:1768-15998 GCA_000435535.1 Clostridium sp. CAG:575
AAAATAAAAATAATTTTTTAGAATCAGTTTTTTTAAAATTTTTTCTTCTAGCTCATCAATTACTAAACAAGAAAGGATACAAGATATTTCATGAATAAAACTGTTATTATTATTTCCCCTATAATGGACAATAATATTCTTATAATTTTTAAATTCATTTGAAGCAATATATATGGGTTCTATTTCAATATATTCAAGTTCATTTAGTAGATAATCAAGTAAGTTATTATTGTTTGTTTTTATACAAATTGATTTCATGAAAAACTCCTTTCCTTAAGTAGTATCTACTAAATTAATAAAAGTTATACCATATAATATGTAATTTTTAAGAAAAAGAAATATGTCCAATTAAATTGGACAATTTAATTCATATATTTTAGTTGAACTTTACATAAAAAAGTGGTAAAATAAATATTAGAGAGTGAAAGATACTAAATTTTAAACACTTAATTTGTAAATTAAGTAAAAAAACTAAGTACTAGTCAGCATTAAAAAATCAGGAGGTAATGGCTAATGAAAAAATTAGGACGGAAAAAAATTATTGAGAGGATAAGCGAATTAATATTAGCAATAATTTACTTGTTTGAAGTGAGTTTAATTCTATTTTGCATATATTATTGTAAAATAGAAAAAATTACAGTTATTAATTGTGTAGCAATAATTATTATATCTATATATTTCTTAATTGGAATGAGATTAATAATAAAGTGTATAGTAGAAATTTTGAAAGAAAAAATAAAAAGATAAAAAGATTAAAGATAGTAGAACTTAGTTTTCAAGAGCCTCATTGAGGCTCTTGTTTTTTAGAACTATCTATATATATTGTAATCAATCTCAGGAAAAATACAATCCTTTTTAGAAATATCTTTTAAGAAATCTTCATCAATTTCATCATTTTTAATTTGATAATATAATTTTGTAAAACGACCGACATGATCTTTGATTCTTTTTTTGGCATAATCAACCATAGTTCCATTAGTAATAATAAATAGCCAATCACTACTTTGAGCAAGCAATAATTCTCTAGCACATTGATTTAAAGCTTTTTTCTTTAAACCTTTTGCATTAGGAAAAGTTTGAGCAAGTTCACACATTCTATCTCCAGCAACATGTAAATGTCTATGAACATAATCATTTGTAGGATTAAGCCATACTTCACTGTAACCATTGGCTCCCCAACTAGAGCGACAAGGAGAACAAACTTGCATTTCCGGATATTTATCAATATATTCAGAAGGTGTAATTAATTCAAAATTACAATCATCATAATAAATCTTTTTAAATAGTATGTATAACCAATAAGGACCTTCATACCACCAATGACCGTAAAGTTCTGCATCATATGGACAAAGTATAATAGGAGGCTTATCCATATATGGTGAGATATCATTTATTTGTTTCGTTCTACAATCTAGAAAATGTCCAGCTTGTCTTTCTGCAGAATCCTTAGCCCATTGCAGATTATAATAATCTTTAAATTCTGTTTTTCCAGTTATACGATAATATTTTATACCAGTATGAACACGAACACCATTATGCGCAATATATGGTTTTATATAATCATAATCAGCTTCATAACCAATGTCACGATAAAATTCCCTGTAATTATAATCACCAGGGTAACCATTAATTGAACTCCAAACCTGCCTAGATGATTCTAAATCTCTACCAAAAGCGACAACTCCTTCAGGAGAAACAATTGGAGAAAAAGTACCATAAATAGGAGTAGGGTTTGCATATAAAATACCATGTGTTTCTGTAATTATATAGTCAATACCAAATTCTTTAAGATATTTATCAGCTTCTGGAACATAGCCACATTCAGGAAGCCATATACCACGTGGAGGTCTTCCAAAATATTTTTTATATGTTTCTACACCAACAGCAATTTGTGCTTTAACTGTTTTTTCATTAACATACAAAATAGGAAAATAACCATGTGTTGCTCCACATGTTATTATTTCTAGGACACCAATATCTTGAAAATGTTTAAATTGACTTATTAAATCACGTTTAAAAACATCATTAAATAAATGCAAATCATTAGAATATCGTTCAAAATAATAGTGTGAAAGCTTATTCAATCTTTCATTTCCAGCAGTTCTAACAATTTCTTTTTTTGAAAGTTCAATCATTCTTTTTAAATATTTAATATATTTTCTTTGTAATAATTTATTATCTAACATAGAAAGTAGAGGAGGAGTCATAGACATTGTAATTCTAAAATTAACTCCTTCATCAACTAGTTTTTGAAAATTTACTAATAATGGAATATAAGTTTCAGAAATTGCTTCATATAACCATGATTCTTCTAAATAGTCATCACTTTCTGGATGATGAATAAATGGAAGATGAGCATGTAAAACAAAACTTACATAGCCTTTTTTCTCTTGCATAACGTATCTCCTTTTAACAAAATATAAGGTATTTTAGAAAGTATAAAATACCTCAAGTAAAATCTATTTGAATTGAGAAGAAGGATTTGAAAAATCTTCTATATTTTCATCAGAATAAATTTTTTTATATAAATCATAAATATTATATACTTTTCCCATGTTTTGTATAAAAGATAAATTGGTAGCATCTTTTGGAGTTTCCTTGTTAGTTTTTACATTTCGAAAATATACCATCTTTTGATTTTTATCAAATAGAATATGATCATTTGGTGATTCAATTTCATTTGAAGAAGAAATATAAATATAATCTTTATCTATCTTAACACTATTTGAGTTTGGACGTCTGCCAAGTTCAATTCTATAATCACAACTACTATCGTTTACCTTTAAATACCAACTATTTGCAAAATCGTTTATATCTACTTCAAAACTATAATTCATTGTATCATTATGAATGATTAAAACAGGATGTGTTGTTTCAAAAAAAGAATCTCCATATTCTTTTTTGAAATTTTCTCTATCTTCATCAGAAATATCCCAATATACAAATAAAGTAGTAGGAGTTTGTGCTAAAATCCTTACAATAGTTTGATTATATCTATATGGTAAATCATAATATTCAACATTAGAAATGTATTTGGAAGTTTTAGTAGAACTTTTTGATACTTTTTTTGTTGGATTTTTTGATAATGTTGCTTTCTTAGTTGTTTTTGAAATTACTGTTTTTTTTCCTTTTTTTTGAGTATTTGTTTTTGCTTTAGAATTTGAAGTAGTAGTCTTTTGAGATTTTATGGTACTTTTTTTTGTATTAGTTTTTTTTATGCTAGCTATTGCAGGATTTTTTGTATTTAATTTTACTTCTTTTGTTTTCTCTGACATTTTTTTCCTCCTATGTGAATTCTCATTTTCTTTCAATATATACTATACTAAAATAGAAATAAATTCAAGTGAATATTGCAAAAAAATAAGTTTTATCGTGTTTAAAATTTTAATATGTTATAATTAAATTGGAAAATAAAGATAAAAGAAGGGGAAAAATGAAAAGGAAATTATTTTGTGAATATGGACCAACAGCATATCAAATTTCTGTAACAAAAGAAGCAATTTTGAAAGATTTGATGATATTGACATCATAAATAGTTATGGCCCTACAGAATATACTTTTGCAGTTACTAGTATAAAAATAAATAAAAAGGAATTTGATGAAAAAGAAATTCCATTAAATTAAAACGGAAAATTAGATGAAAAAAAGTTATTGGAGGATTATAAAAATGGAAAATAAAATAAAATAAAATAGTGGATATAATTAAAGATGTAACAAATTATGATGAATTAACTATTGATAATGATATTAATTTGATTGAAAATAATATAATTGATTCACTTGCTTTTATAGAATTAATTGCTCAATTAGAAGATATTTTTAATATAGAAATTCAACCATCACAAGTTCAAAATTATACTTGGAGAACTGTAAAAAATATAATAGAAATGGTTAAAGAAAAAATAGGACGAGAATAAAAAATGTTAGATACAATCTGTGAAAATAAAATATTTATATAGTAAGATAGCAAATATTTATATTATATCTTAGTAGATTGAGATAAGATTGGTATGATTTTTACAATAAATTGTAAAAATTCCTTGCTATTTTTTTAAAGTTATTGTATGATATATAAGCATAGATAAATCAATAAAAAATAAAGAAAATTAGAAAGATAGAAGGGAGCATAAAATGAAAAAAATATTACCTATAATTGTCACAATAATTATGGCATGTGCTTTTTTGGCAATTAATATACCAGTATATGCAACGGAAAAAGTAATTGATAGTGAAACAGAAAGTAAAATCATTGAAATTAAAGAAAACCAAGCGAAATCTTTAAAAGATTATCAAGACAAATATGGATCTGAAACATATGGATTAGTAGCATATATTTTAAATATAGTAAGAATATATAGTATTCCATTTTGCTTTTTAGGGATAGCTATAGGAGCAATACATCAATATGTAATTGGTATCCGTAAACTAGATACATTAGAAAAGGGTATGGGATTAATAGTTACATTTGTAACATTATTAGTAATATGTCAAGTCTTACCATTAGCATTTGCAATGTTTGTTAAATTTGGAAGAGGATAAAATCTAAAAACACAAACCGATAGAAAGGAAAGGAAAATAACAAATGAAAGTTTTGTTTGCTGTAAGTAATGAAGAAATATCAGAATCAATAGTAAAAAGATATCAAAGAGATTATAAAGAAATTATTTCATATAAAAATGTCTATTACTTCAATGCAATATTAAAAGAATTACAAAAAGATAAAACTTATGATAGAATTGTAATAAGTGAAGATTTAGAGGCATTTACAAATACACAATATGATCAAATAGATAAATTTATATTTGATAAATTGGATAGTATTAGTGATGAAGCATCTAATATTAGAGGAGAAGACATTCCAATTATTTTAATTTGTACAGATAGAAGAGAAAAATCCGAACAAATGCTAGTAAAAATATTTGGTATAGGAATTTATAATGCATTATTAGGAAATGATAGAAGTATACAAAATGTATGCTCATTATTAAATAAACCAAGATTAAAAAAAGATGCAAAAGCGTACTACAAAATTGATTCAGAAGATGTAGGATATCAATCTGAAAATGAAAATGATGTTAGCGAAATGGAAATACAAAATATATTAGCGCACTATAAAAGATTAGGAAAAGATGAAAAAAAATATGTAGAAAGTTTTGATAACATAGCATCACAATACAATGATGTTCAATTAAGAATTATAAGCAAATTTCTACCATTAAATGTAAGAGCTGTATTAGAAGAACAATCTGCAAAATATCAACAAATAATTTCATATAATAGCAAAGTTTCAGATAATTTAAGAGGAAGCAAAAATGTTTCAAAAGAAAAACAAACAACCGGAACAATGGGCAAACTTTTAAGTGATCCAAACAAAGAAAAAATATTATCAAAGCCAGTAGTTATACCATCTTCTGTAAATATGACTGGAATTAAGAAATTAGCTAAAACACCAGTTTTACAAGAAAACTCAGAAATGAGTATGCAAGATGATGAAAAACAAATAGAAAAGGTTGTAATGAAGAAAACTCAACCAAATAACGATAGCTTGGTAAATAAAAATATTGAAACAAATATAGTTAAACAAGAAATATATGATAGAAATGTAGAAAAAGAAATAGAAGACGAAAATATGGAACAAGAAGTGGTAGAGAAAAAAAGAAGAGGAAGACCTCGCAAAACTCCAGTTGAACAAGAAGAAATAGAAAATAAACCAAAAAGAGGAAGAGGAAGACCTCGTAAAAATCAAGTACCAGAAGAACAAGAAAAAATGGTATTACCAGGATTAGAAAATCAAACAACCGAAAACAATAGCTTACCAGGCTTTGAAGACGAGGAAGATGATACAGATAATATTTTACCAGGATTTACTGATATAGAAGATATTGATGAAGAACCAAAAGATACTAATCCTAAAGCAAATGAAGAACAATCTAATATTTTACCAGGATTTGAAGAAGATGACGAAGAAGATGATGAAAACAATATAGACTCAATATTACCTGGATTTGAAAAAACACAAGAAGATGTACCAGTTAATAATAATTATAGTAAGAGTTATTCAAATCATGATCAATATCAATATAATAATCAAAATAATAGAAATGAAATTGCTAATACATATCAAGATGTAGATATATCTAATTTATTAACAACAGGAAAAAAAGTAGCTTGTTTTGTAGGTACAAGTAAAAATGGAACATCATTTATTATTAATAATTTGGCACAAATGACATCTTCAATGGGGATTGATACAGCAATATTAGATACAACAAAAAATAGAAATTCTTATTATATATATACAAAAAATGAAGAAGACTTAAGAAACATAGCAATGAATAATATTCAAAATTTATTGCAGGGAACAGCAAAAGGAATTGACACTGGTAAGAATTTATCAGTATATACATCATTACCAGATGAAACAGAAGGAATAGAAAATGCAGGCTTAATTTTACAAACCTTATTAAAAAAACATTCTTTAGTGTTAATAGATTGTGATTTTGATACACCAATATCATATTTTGAAAAGGCACAAGAAATTTATCTAGTACAAAGTTTTGATATATTAACAATTCAACCACTAACAGCATTCTTAAGAGATTTAAAATCTAAGAATGTATTAAATGAAAATAAATTAAGAGTAGTCCTTAATAAAGAAGTTAAATTAAGAGGAGTAAATGATAAAACAATTATAGGCGGAATGGCGTATTATAATGATCCTTCAATGTCATTTATGACAGAATTATTTAATAAGAACACAATTAGATATATTACAATTCCTTTTGATGAGGTAGTTTATCAAAAATATTTGGAAAGTTTAATTAATTGTGAAGTATCAACAAAGGGATATCCTAAAAATATGATACAAGTATTTCAAAGACTTGCAAATATGGTGTATCCATTAGTATCAGGTAAATCAACATATACACCACCAAGAGTCCAATCAAACACATTTACACCAAGCATGAATTCAACATTAGACCAAATGAAAATGAAATATTAGAAGTAAAAAGTAGGGGGGAACAGAGTGTTAATAGCAATAGTAATAATATTAATTGTAGTAGTAATATCGTTAATTTTATATAATGTTAATATACATAAAAAAATACAAACATATAAAAATATCAACCAAAAAATTAACAATTTATCAATTGTACAAGACTTTATGAGTACAATAGGGGAAACTTCTACAGTAGATGAAAAAATAAAAAATATAAATAATATTTTGATTGAAAGATACGAAATAAAATATTCAACTATTGTTGTATTTAATGGAGCTGAATATGAAATAAAAGCATCAAATGTAGATGAAAGACATTGGGATTCATTAAGATCATTACAAGATGTTGATATTTTTAAAGATAGTATAGCGCAAGCAACCCCAAAATATGTTACTGTAAATAATGAAGGAGAAAGATTACCATATCAAAAAATGGAATTTGGTAGAGCAAAATCTGCCATCTTCTTCCCATTATATATTGATAATGTTTACATAGGATATTGGATTATAGAAAGTGGAACACCACATGATTTTGACAATGTTGATACTACTGTTTTAGAAGTAATAAAAGATAATATCGTATCAGTTTTAAAAACAGTAGTACATCAAAAAACATTAGAATCAATTGTAAGAAAAGACTTATTCTCAGGTCTATATTCAGAAGAATATTTATATGGAGAAGGCAGAAAAGTAATAGACCAATATACTACATCAACTGTATGTATGTTTAAAATTACTAATCTGGAAGAAATTAATAAAAAATATTCAAGAGAATTAGGAAACGAATTTATTATAGAAATCAGTGATTTTATAAAAGACAATATTTCAAATCAATATGTTTTTGTTAGATATATGGGCCCAAAATTTGTAATTGTATTTTCTGGAGTAGAAGTAAATGGAGTAGCAGAATTTATTAATGACTTAAAAGAAAGAATAGAAAAACATCCAATAACTTTACCAGAAGAAGATGAGGAAAAAGAGGAAGAACAACAAGCATATCCAAGATTAAATTTTGTTATATCAACATATTATAAAGGAACTGGGTTAGAAGAAATTCTAAAAAAACTAGAAGAGTACTTAGACAATGCAGATGAAAAAGAAAGTAATATTACTAATATTTAAAAGGAGGATACATATATGGATTTTGATAAAACAATGAGTTTTCAAGTTGAAAGAGAAGAGAACCACAAAGCAAAGGAAATTTTAAAAGAAGTATATGAAGCATTAAACGAAAAAGGATATAATCCAATAAACCAAATAGTAGGATATATTTTATCAGGAGACCCAACATACATTACAAGCTATAATGATGCAAGAAATAAAATAAGAACAATCGAAAGAGACGAACTATTAGAAAAAATGGTAAAAAGCTATATCGGATTGGACTTAGAATAATTTATAATATCAAATTAAAACAGTTAAAATTTAAGTATTATGACAAGAAAGAAATGAGTTAAAATATGAGAAAATTAGGAATTGATTATGGAGATGCTAGAGTAGGAATAGCTATAACAGACCCATTAAATATAACAGCACAAGGATTAGAAACAATACAAAGAAAAGATTCTGATAAAGTTGTTTTAAGAAGACTAGATGAAATATTAGAAAGATATGAAGTTGATACGATTGTAGTTGGAATGCCACTAAATTTAAAAGGCGAAAAAACTGTAAGAGCAGAAGTTACAGAAAAATTTATACACAAATTAAAATGCAAATATAACAAAATTAATATTGTAACAGTAGACGAAAGGCTAACAACAGTGGCAGCACATAAAACAATGAATTTTCTAGATGTAAATAAGAATAAAAAACGTGAGATTGTAGATACTATATCTGCAGTATATATTTTAGAAACATACATGGGACAAATGAAAAATAATGCATAAATAAATAAAAAAAACTTGCCAAAAAATAAAAAATAAGGTATTATAATGATGATATTTAATTTATTAAATATAAAAATAATTATAGTAAAATAACATAAATAATTATTTTACTATAAATAGTTGAAAGGAGAAATTTATGGACGAGAATTTTGAAGGAGAAGAACTAGATAACATCGTAATATTAAATGATGAAGATGGAAACGAAGTAAAATTTGAATTCTTAGACTTAATAGAATTAGATGATGAAGAATACGTAGTATTACTACCAGTTACAGAAGAAGGAGAAGAAGATGAAGGAGAAGTAGTAATATTAAAAGTAGAAGATAATGATGATGAAGAATCAGAAGAAGAATCATATGTAAGTGTAGAAGATGAAGAAATATTAAATAAAGTATTTGAAATATTCAAAGAAAAATTTAAAGATGATTTTGATTTTGTAGATTAATTTTATAAATTATCATTAGAATTTATAATTTAAGTGATAATAAAATTTTAAAAGAATAGGACGGATACATTCCGTCCTTATTTTTTAGAATAATTTTAATATAAATGGTTTATAGGCAAATCCAAAAAACCTAAATATTTTTTACAAGGGAAGATTAAAAATGAAAAAATTTTCAACATATTTATTAGTAATGTTTATGGTAATGTTTTGGGTATTAAGAATTGCAATAACATTAACAAATCAATTAGGGGGAACACTTGGAGGAATGGTGCCAATCAATGAGACATTTGAAATAGCTTTGTTATTTGCATTTTTAGTATGTGTGGTATTAGTTGTAAAAAGAAGTTTAGTAGGAGGATTATTATATTTAGCATTATATGCAATTTACTTTGGAGGAGATGTTACAAGTAAATTGAGCATTATGGCACATGGAGAAACATTAACAATGGCACAAAGCCTAGAATTTATGGTATCAATGATTGGAATAATATTACCAGTTGCAGTGTTATTAGATTTATTAATGGATAAGAATAGAAAGCTAAATCCAAAGGATAAAAAAACAGATTGGTTTTATCAAAATGAAGAATATGATAGAAAACTAGATGATAGAGCAGATAAAAATAATTATAGAACAATGTAATATAAAAATATTCAAAATATAAAGGAGATAGTTATGGATAAAATAGAAACAACCCTTTGTTTGTTGAAAAGAGACAATAAAATTTTATTGGCAATGAAAAAAAGAGGATTTGGTGAAGGAAAATATAATGGTATTGGTGGAAAAATAGAAAAAGGTGAAACGCCAGAAGAAGCTATGATACGTGAAACTCAAGAAGAAATTAATGTAACACCAACTAAATATGAAAAAATTGGAATAGTAGAGTTTGATGAATACTATAAAGGCAAAAAGCAAAATTTAGTTTTTTATTTATATTTTATCCATGAATGGGAAGGAAAACCAAGTGAAAGTGATGAAATGAAACCGAAATGGTTTGAAATAGATAATATCCCATATGATAAAATGTTTCCAGATGATAAATATTGGTTGCCATTGGTATTAGAAGGAAAAAAGATAAAAGCATATTTTGAATTTGATGAAAATTGGAATTTAGTTTCAAAGGTCATAGACGATTTAAATAAAAACATAACAATTGTAATAGATGGGCAAGCTGGTAGTTGTGGAAAAGGTAAGATAGGTGGATATTTAGCAAAAAAAGAAGATTTTGAAATTTCAACAAATAATTGGTCAAGTAATGCAGGACATACTTTTGTAGATAATAATGGAAATAAAGTGATTGTAAGTCATTTACCAATAGCTATAGTGAATCCAAAAACAAAATTACTAATAAATGCAGGAGCAATAATAACACCAGAAATATTATTTAATGAAATAGAAAAATATAAAGAACTTATAGGAAATAGAAAAATTTACATCAATTCAAGAGCTATGATTATTCAAGAAAAACATCGAGAGATAGAAAAGAAAGAAATTAAAAGTGGATCAACTTTTAAAGGATGTGGAGCAGCATATTCAGATAAAATAATGAGAAAACAAGATGTTGTTTTAGCTGGCGAATATTTTAAAAATATAGATAATCAATATAAAGACGTAATTGAAATAGCAGATACAGCCTTAATGATAAATAAATCAATGGGAAAAATCTTAATTGAAGGAGCTCAAGGACAGGATTTGGATATTAATTATGGTTTAGATTATCCTCATGTTACTAGTAGAATGTGTAGTGCAAGTCAGCTAATTGCTGATGCGGGTGTTAGTGTGTACAAAGTTAAAGATATATTTATGATAATAAGACCATATCCAATAAGAATTAGTAATAAAACAAATATAGGTGAAGAAATTTATAGCGGTGATTATTGTGGAAGCAAGGAAATTTCATGGGAAGAAGTTGCAAGAAGGAGTGGATGTAATGTTGAATTAAAAGAATATACAACAGTTACTAAAAAAGTTAGAAGAGTTTTTGAAATGAATTGGGAAAGATTGAAATATAATGTTATGATAAATCAACCTACAGGAATTGTTCTTAATTTTGCACAGTATATTGATTGGAAAGCTTATAAATGCAGAGATTATAATAAATTACCATTAAAAGTTAAACAATTTATTAGTAAGATAGAGAATGAAACAAATACACCGGTAGTGATGATTGGTACAGGAGAAGAAGAAGGAGATATTATTGATTTAAGAAAAAATAATATTGAATATTATGAAAAATTAGGAAAGTGTTGAAATGAATAATAAAATAAAAATGATTTAAAGTAGTAAGTGAAAAAATTATGGATATGTATCAAAAAAGAAAAATGAGACAAGAAAAAGTAAATAATGAAAATGAAGAAGAAACACAAAATCAAATGAATATTAACTGGGAAATAACGACTTATGGAAAACTCCTTAAATAGGCTTATAAATAAAGGCTTTCAATCAGATTCCTTTTTACATTTTATAGGTAAAAAATGCTAAAATTTTAAAGAAAACAGAGGTAATAACGACTTATGGAAAACTAAAACAGGAGGTGATAAAAATGATTTTATATTATAAAACAAAAATATTAATTAGTGGTATATTTCCAATGGTAAATTTTAAAATTGATGGTTTTATAGAGAAAACAGGACAATACAATGAAAAAATAATAGATATTAATAATGATGATTATATATTTTATTTTTCTGGTCATTTACTGAAGTCAATGTATGCATGTAAGGAAAAAAAGGAAATTATTACGAATATTTTGAAAACGAAGAAATGGTAAAATACGAAATTGATAATGGGTTATCTAAAAATGAAATCAAACAAAAAAATATTGAATGAACAATTTGAGAAAGTAGCATTATTACAAAAGAAAATAAGATTATTAACCGGATTTGGAATAACATTACCAGTTTTTAAGACATCTATTTATGATGACAAAAGTAAATTTTATAGTTATGTTGGTGGGGTAAATTGGGATATATCTAGAATAGCAGTTAGTGATTATGATGACAAAATGAAAAATAAACTTGAGCAACGATTACAGCTTTATATTGCAGATTCTACAATAATTAACCTTGAAGAAAAAAACGTAAGGTATAAGAGGGCATTAAACTTTTACTTAAATTCTTTCGAATCTCATGACATTGGAATACGATTTACATTATTGGTTTCATCATTAGAAGCATTATTTAATATTACTGGAGATGAGGTTACAAAAGAAGTGTCTACTTATTCAAGTAATATATTATTTTTAAATAGTAAAGAAAAAAGTAAATCTAAATGGAAAATTTCAACTTATTATAATATACGTTCAAAATATATTCATGGAAACGATGGATATCAGTTAACAGAAAAAGAGGAAGGTGAATTAAGAGATTATGTCAGAGAAATTTTATTAATTTATTGGGACATATCGATGACTTATAATATATATGATCCTCAGAAAATAAAGGAATTAATCAATAATACTAAAAGAACTAATTTAGATATACAAGCTCAATTATTTATTAAATATATGAGAACTCCTTATAATAAATATAGTGAATTATATAATCAAATTCGTTCGGAATTTTTAAATAAGAATTATTCCGTGTTATCCAATAAAAATATTATGTGATAAATAAAAGGTGTGGATAGTAATGCAAATATATAATATAGCAGCATATCTTCGTTTATCAAAAGAAGAATATAGTAATGAAAAAGAATCTAATAGTATAACTAATCAAAGACAAATTATAGATAATTATTTAGAAGAACATAAAGAGTATAAATTAGTTGATTATTATGTAGATGATGGATATACAGGGACTAATTTTGATAGACCAGAATTTCAAAGAATGTTAGAAGATATCAAAAATAAGAAAATAGATGTAATAATTATAAAAGATTTATCAAGAATTGGTAGGAATTATATTGAAACTGGTAATTTTGTAGAAGTAGTATTTCCAGCTATGGGAGTATCTGTAATTTCATTAGATGAAAATTATGAAATGGATTCATCAGATTACTACGGCAGTGATTATGTTCCATTAAAGAATTTATTTAACGATATGTATGCAAAGGATATATCAAAGAAAGTAAGAAGTTCTTTAATTGTTAAAAAATATAATGGTGAGTTTGTTGGTAAATTAGCACCTTATGGATATATAAAAGATCCAAAAGATAAACATAAATTCTTAATTGATAAAAATGTATCAAATATTATTGTAAAAATATTTGATATGATACTTGATGGGAAAAGTAGAAAAGAAGTTGCTGACTTTTTAAATTATAATGATATATTAACTCCAAGTGAGTATTTAAATATTAATATAAATAAAGATATGACTGTAATGAAAAAGTGGAATTCTGAAATGGTAAATTCAATATTAAGAAATGAAAACTATACAGGAACATTATTTCAAGGTAAAAAAAGAAAATTAAATTACAGAGTTGATAAGAAAATAAATATAGATAAAGAAAATTGGATTGTTACTGAAAATCATCATGAAGCAATTATTAGTAAGAAAAAATTTGATAAAGTTCAAGAGATTCTAAATAGGAAATCTAAAGTAAATAAAGATGGAAGTATTGATATATTATCTGGAATTTTAAAGTGTAAATGTTGTGGTAGCAATATGGTAAAACGAAGTTCAAAAGAAAAAGTTTATTATTATTGTTCTAATTACTATAGAAAAAAGAATTGTGAAAATAATAGATCAATGTCGAGAAGTATTTTAGATGAATTAATAAAAAAAGAACTTAAGATAATTGATATTACTAGATTAAATATTAATAATAATATAAAATATATTTATGTTGTTTCAAATGACGAAATAGAAATTATTTATAAGTAAGATGAATTTATAATAGTAATTTGTTTTTGGAGGATAGAATGAGTAAATATGTAAGAGTTATGGATGGAACAAAAT
>FR884564.1:16035-24691 GCA_000435535.1 Clostridium sp. CAG:575
ATAAATTAGATGAAGTGAATATAGCAGAATTGTGGGACCCTAAAATAATGGAGCCTGATAAAATGGGTGGATTTAATTTTGGAACCGAAGATAAAATTTTAAGATGGTTACATAGAGGGGATACAATTTATGATGTAGATATCCCTGATGATGCTGAAGTGATTTTATGTGATGAAAGTAAAGGCGTTTATAGATCAAATAAAATTATTGTGTCAAATCCTAAAAAAATCACAGATGATTTAGTAATTGATTTATATAAAAAAACAACATTATCAAATAAAATATTAGCAGACTGTTTAGTAACACTAATTTGGAAAGATAGAATTAAAATAAGTAAATATATTATAAATGATAGAGTTAATAAAAATAATGTTGATGAATTTTATACAGAATTTATGAATTATTCTTCTAAAAATAATTTTGAAAATGATGAATTAAAAGCTAAGTATAAAGAATTAGAAGATATGTTATTAAAAATAAAAATGAATTAGTGATACTTTAGTAAAAAAATATCAAAGGAAGTGATAAATAATGGACATGTATCAAAAAGGAGAAATGAGAAAAAATAAAAAGATGGATGAAAATAAAAAAAGTTTACCATCTACGAGTATCAATTGGTACCCAGGTCACATGGCAAAAACCAGAAGACAAATAACAGAAGACCTAAAATTAGTAGACATTGTAATAGAATTATTAGATGCACGTATACCAATATCAAGCCAAAATCCAAACATAGCAGAAATAACAAAAAACAAAAAGAAAATAATAGTATTAAATAAATGTGATTTATCAGATGACACGCAAAATAAAAAATGGATAGAATACTTTAAAAATAAAGGGTTAACTGCAGTACTAGTAGATTCTAATTCAGGAAAAGGAATAGATAACTGCATAAAAGAAATAGAAAATATCATGAAAGAAGAATTAGAACTTCAAGCAGCCAAAGGAAGAACAGGAAGAAGAATAAAAGCAATGATATTAGGAATTCCAAATGTGGGTAAATCATCATTTATAAACAGAATTGCAAAAAGAACAACTGCAAATGTGGGCAATAAACCAGGTGTAACAAAACAAAAGCAATGGATACGAATTAATGAAAAAATAGAATTATTAGATACTCCAGGAGTATTGTGGCCAAAATTTGAAAGTGAGGAAGTAGCATTAAATTTATGTTTTACAGGTTCTATCAAAGAAGAAATTTTAGACAAGCTTGAAATAGCATACAAACTCACAGAATTCTTATTGAAAAATTACAGAAAAAAACTATGTGATAGATATAAAATAACAGAAGGTTTCATAGAAGAGACATTAGCACAAGAACAACCAGAAAATGTAAATATTTATGAAATTATGCTAGAAATAGGAAAGAAAAGAGGATGTATAATGTCAGGTGGCAGAGTTGATGAAGAAAAAACAGCAAGAATATTATTAGACGAATTTAAAAATGGACAATTAGGAAAAATTACGATAGAAAGAGTATAAAAACAGAAGGATAGAAAAAACAAGGAGAATAAAAAAGTATGGAAGAATTTATTGAATTAAAAAGAGATATAACAGAAGTGAAATTAATGCCACCACTAACATGGGCATATATAGGAGATTGTGTTTATGAACTATATATAAGAACTAAGTTAGTAAATGAAACTAAGTTAAAACCACATGAGTTACATATAAAGGCAATAGGATATGTAAAAGCTAAAGCACAAGCAGAAATATTAAAAAATATTTATGATAAATTAACAGAAGAAGAAAAAGATATAGTTAGAAGAGGAAGAAATGCAGAAAATCATCATCTTCCAAAAAATGCAAATGTACAGGAATATATGTATTCAACAGCATTTGAAGCATTAATAGGGTATTTATATTTAACAAAACAAAATGAAAGACTTAAAGAAATATTAGAAATTACTTGACTTAATAACTAAAAAATGGTATAAATAGTTAAGTCAAGAAGGCCCCTTGGTCAAGCGGTTAAGACGCCACCCTCTCAAGGTGGAATCATGGGTTCGATTCCCGTAGGGGTCACCAAAAACACAAAGACTTAGAGTATCAACAATTATATTAAATAATCTTGATACTCTATTTTTGAGTTTAACACTTTTTTAACACTTTAGTTTTCTTATAAGAGACTATTTATTCTATTTACAGCATCGACTTTTGTCTTAGGCAATACATGCAAATATATTTGTGTAATAGTAATATCTGAATGCCCCATTAAATCTTGTACAGTTTTTAAATCTACACCATGAGATAAAAGCATAGTGGCATAAGTATGTCTTAAGCTATGAAATTTTTTATATGGTATTTTACTAGCACTTAATACTTTTTTCCAATTTCCAAATAAAGTTTTAGCAGAAATAGGTTCTCCATTCTCACTAAAAACAAATTCTGATTCTTTTTTCATATTAGATAACATATTTACTAGCCTATCAGGTAAATCTACTCTACGAACTGAATTTTGCGTTTTAGGAGTATTATATATTGTTTCTAATTGTTTATTTCCATGATCATCAAAAACATATACTTTTTTTACGGTTTCTTTTACTTCTAAATATTTTTCATTAAGATTAACATTTTTCCATTTTAATGCCAATAATTCTCCTTGTCTTAATCCAGTTCCAAGAGCCATTAAAATTAGATTCTCAAACTTATGACCAGCAAAAGCTTCTTTTAATTGTTTTATTTCATCTTCATTAAAATATTCAATGTCAGATTTAACACTTTTTTTAACATTCTTATTTGGAATAGTAATGTTATTACAAGGATTCTTCAATATAAATCCTTCCTTTTCTGCATATGAAAAGAATTGTTTTAATAGCTTATTTAATTTATTTATTTGAGAATATGTCTTATTTTTTCCTAGTTTATTATAGTATTCTTGTATTTGAATAGATTTTGTATTATAGACTTTTAATCCGGATATATCAGTATCTTTAATATAATTTCTGTAAGTTCCTTCGTATGATTGAAAAGAAGATGGCTTAATTTCGTTTTTCTTTATTTGAAATAACCATTTATATATTAATTCATCAATAGTTACATTTTCAAAATCCAAAGACATACCATTTTTTATTTTATTTATATATTCTTCTGCTTTTTCTTCAGCTTCTTTTTTTCCTGTTCCATAGAATTGTTTTCTTATAGGTGTTCCATCAGCTTTGTGACCAATTGTCTTTACTATTCTAAAATATTCTTTTCCATTAGATTCAAAATTAGTTCTTTTAGCCATGTTTTCCTCCTTAAAAAATAAGATAAGTATTTCTACTTATCTTTAGTTTAAAATTTCCCGAATTGCCCAATTGCTTTTCCTATAATTTGAAATTTAGTTTCTTTCAAATTAATTACTATTGGTTCCATAGGTAATGTAGACATAGGTTCTAGCATAACAATTTCATCATTTATTTTTTTATATCTTTTAAGTGTTGCTTCATCATCTCCATTAACAATTGCAACAATTATATCTCCATTTTCTGCGTAGTCTTGTTTGTGGATTAAAGCATAATCACCATTGTGAACTTTTAAATTCATACTTTCTCCAGATACCTTTAAATAAAAATAGTCATCAGGTGTTGTCATTCCATATATATTAGGGTCTATTGGTAAATAGCCTTCTAAATATTCTTCTGCTAATATTGGTTGTCCTGCTGCTATTTTACCTAGGACGGGGATGTTAAATAAATAATTATTTTTAGTAACATTAGTTTGTTGTATTTTTTCAGTAAAATCAGATTCGAGATTTTCTAATTGTTTTATATAATTTAAATAATTAATTCTAGAATCTATTTCTGCTTTTGTATCATAAGTTCTGTTTATAATCCTTTTTGATGCATCAGATAAAATATATAATCTAAAAGCTTGTTTCATATTAGAGACATTATATTGCTCAGAAGGAAGACTTTGAATTTTTTTTAATATTTTTCTTTCAATATTAGCAATCGAATTACCATTCTTATATAATTCGAAATATTCTTTATAAATCTTATCTAAAAAATTTTTTTCATTATTGTTGAGAGAAAGATTTTTTATAAGATTATCATAAGATAATATTTTTTCTGCATTTTTTGTTTTTTCTAAATTATCTCCATTAGTAATGTATCCACAGATATTCATTAGATTATTATAAGATACTACACCGTTAGAATTAATAGCTATTTTCATTAGAATTTTAGGAGTAGGAGGATTATCAAGTTTCATATTTATATATTTTGATAAATAGGTTCGATTTACCTCTGATTTTTCAGAAAATTCACTAATGGACGTATAGGTGTCTGTAATTTTCTGTAATATATATGAAAATTTTTTCTTATCAAACATAATATCATTCCTTTCATGTGAAGTAATTTAACAATATTATACATCAAATTGTGAAAAAATGCAACAAAATAAACATAAAAATAAAAAATGTAAAAAAAAATCACAAAAACTATTGACAATTTTTTTCACAGATGATAATATGTGACTGTAAAAAAAAATCACACAAGAAAGGAAGTGAAATTATGACACCTAATATTAAAGCTTTGCTAAAATTACTAAAAACTCATTTTAATAATAATCAGTCAGAAATGGCTAGGGCTTTTAAGGTTGAACGCTCTCATTTAAATAAAATGTTTAAATGTAATGGTAAAGGAGCAGGAGCAACAATTTGCGGTGCAATAATAAAATATTGTAATAATAATAATTTAGATTACACAAAATATATTTTTTTAAAATGAAATGTGAAAAAAATTAACGAAAAGGAGGGAACGATGGCAATACCTAAATATGTTTCAGCAGAAGAATATTCAAGGCAAAGTGGAATAGGAGTCGAAGAGGTTAAAAGATTGTGTAGAACGAATCAATTAAAACATTTTATGACAGAAGGTGGATACTACAAAATAGCAACTGATAGTGATTCTGTTCCAATAGAACTATTTGAAGAAGAGAAAAAGAAAAGAATTGAAGCAGAAACAACATTACAATTATTACAAAAGATTTTATTAGAAAAGAAGTGATGAATATGTTTAGTGTAGCATTAGCAATATTTTGTGCAATATCAATTGGACTAGCATTAGAAAAAGACAAAAAGAATGGTAGATAGAAAGGAGAAAAATAATATGCAAGATTTATATAGAATAATGCAAATATTTAATATTCAAGATTATTCAAAAGAATTGTTATTTAATTCAGAAACTGAACGACAAGAAAGAAATGCAAGAAGTCTTTTAGAAAGAACTAATACTGAATTAAAAATGCTATACATCCCAACACCAATTGAAAATGTATAGCAAATAAGAATTTAGATAAATCCATCTTACTGTAATTATACAGCAAAATGGTAGAAAGGTCAAGAAATGAGTAGATTATATGAATTAAAAGAAAATTATAAGCAAATAGCAAGTATGCTGTATGAAGAAGAAATTGATGAGCAATGTATATTAGATACATTAGAAAGTATAGAAGGAGAAATTGAAGATAAGGCAGACAATTATGCAGTGATAATTAAAGAACTTTTAGGAGATGCAGAAATTTGTAAACAAGAGAAATTAAGATTAGAAGCAAGACAAAAAAGTTTTGAAAACAGAGCAAAATTATTAAAAGATAAACTTGAAGAAACTATGATAGAAACTGGAAAAACTAAATTTAAAACAGCTAAATTTAGTTTTGGAATACAAAAAAATGGTGGACTAGCACCATTATGGGTTGATGAAGATTATAGCAATATACCTCAAAAATACTTAAAAGTTGAACCTGATAATACAAAAATAAGACAAGCATTAGATGCAGGAGAAAACATAATATTTGCACATTATGAAGAAAGAGGAGAAAGTTTGAGGATTAGATAATGGAAGGAACAATTATTTTAAGATATGACAGTTACTGTGAAGATTTAATAAATATATTACTACGAAATGGTTATAGTTTGTCAATGGAACTTATAGACAATAACCAGAATATAAAAATTTTATATTGTAAATAGGAGGAATATCAATGGGAATACCAGTATTATTAATTCGGAAAAAGTGGTAGTGGAAAATCAACAAGTTTAAGAAATTTTGATGAAAAAGAATTGGCATTAGTAAATGTTTTAAAAAAGCCATTACCATTTAAGAAAAAATTTGAAAGTACAATATGTACAGATGATTATCAAACTATATTAAAAGCAATATTTAATACAGAAAAAAAATCAATAGTCATAGATGATGCAGGATATTTAATAACAAATCATTTTATGAATAAGCATAGTGCAACAGGTGGAGGAAATGGAGTATTTAATTTATATAATGAAATAGGAGACCATTTTTGGGGATTAATAGAATTTGTTAAAAACAAATTACCAGATGATAAAATAGTATATTTTATTATGCACGAAGAAAAAAACGACTTTGGAGATATAAAGCCAAAAACAATAGGCAAACTACTAGATGAAAAAGTATGTATAGAAGGAATGTTTACAATTGCATTAAGATGCATGACAGAAAATAATAAACACTATTTTAAAACACAAAGTGATGGAAGTGATATATGTAAAACACCACTTGAAATGTTTGAAGATAAAGAAATAGATAATGACTTAAAAATAGTTGATACAACTATAAGAGAATATTATGAATTAGGAAAGGTAGGAAAATAATTATGGAAAAAGTACAAGGATATGAAGAAGCTCAAGCAATAACAGGAGAATATGAAAGATTAAATGCAGGAGGATACATATGCAAAATAGTAAGTGCGAAAGAAGAAAAATCAAAATCAGGGAAAAGAATGTTGGTTTTAGCATTAGATATTATAGAAGGGGATAAAAAGGATTTTTTTAGAAATAGATTTATTGAAGATAATAGAACTGAAAAAAAATGGCCATCAGGAGCAATTTATAGACAAATGTTAGAAGGAGAAAAAGCAGCAGGATTTTTAAAAGGACTAATGACATCATTAGAAGCAAGTAATGAAGGCTTTAAATGGGGTTGGGATGAAAAGAAACTTGCAAATTTAAAATGTGGTGCAATATTTGGAGAAGAAGAATATGAAAAAATGGATGGAAGTGTAGGAACTACAACAAAAATTAAATTTATTAGAACAATAAAAGCAATACAAGATGGTAATTTTAAGGTCCCAGAACTGAAAAAATTACCAGAAAAAGGAGAAGCATTTGAGGATTTTGTTAATTCCGTAACTTCTGATAATGATGATTTGCCATTCTAGGAGGTAAATTATGGGAAAATTTATGGATTTAACAGGAAAAACATTTAATAGATTAACCGTAATAAAGAGAGCGAAAAATAATAAAAAAGCAACTAAATGGTTATGTAGATGTGAATGTGGTAATTTTATAGAAGTGCAAGCAGGAAATCTTAAAAATGGACATACAAAGTCGTGTGGGTGCTATTTTAATGAACAAGAAAGAAATAGAAAATACAAAAGTAATCCACATTATAGACACGGAAAAACAAAAACAAGACTATATAGTATTTGGCGTGGAATAAAAAAAAGATGTTTATTAAGAACGCATATGCATTACAAAGATTATGGTGGAAGAGGAATTAAAATTTGTGATGAATGGTTACAAGATTTTATGAATTTTTATAATTGGGCAATGAATAATGGATATAGAGATGATTTAACAATTGATAGAATTGATGTAAATGGAAATTATGAACCTAATAATTGCAGATGGGCTACATGGAAAGAACAAAATAATAATAGGAGAAATTTTACATATGGAAAACAAAATAAAGATGGTTAAGGATAGAGCAGATATTATAAAAGTTGCCCAATATTTTGGATTAAATCTAAACAAATCAAATATGTGTAAATGCTTATGGCACAAAGAGAATACTGCTAGTTTGTATTTTTCACAATCAAAGCAGATTTTTAAATGCTTTGGTTGTGGTGAAGGTGGAGATTGTATAACATTAGTTTCAAAATTATTAAATGTAAATGCTTATGAAAGCGCTAAACAAATAAATAACATATTAGGCTTAGGTGTTGATTTTGGAAGACAAACATCAAGTAATGAAATAAATAGATATAAACAAATACAACAAGCAAAAGATAGATTTAAAAAATGGCATAATGAAACATTACAAATGTTGTGTAATTATTTACATAGTTTAAAAGGGTTAGAAAAAGACAAAAAACAAGATATAGTTGAATATTACATAGACTTATTAATTTTCGGAACAGAAGAAGATTGGTTATGGTTTAAGAAAACAGAAGAAAGGTGGTGCAAAGAAATTGAACGAAGAGTTGGAACAAAAATTACTTGAAGAAAATCCACCATATAATTTAAATGAATTAAATGAAGAAAGTATATTTGATGATAATATATTTAATTGGTTGATAACGATTAAAAGTGTTGGAGAAAAACAAAAACAAAAAAGAAAATTAATAAAAAAAGCAACAGAATTGGGAGTAAAAACAGATTTTTGTGAGTTTTTGAAACAATGTGAAAGAAAATTTGTAAAAGAAGAAAAACAACAAAATAAACAAAATATGTTAATGAAACAGTCACACAATGAGATTGGAGACAAATTATTACAAGATAACAATATGTATATATTTGAAAATGATATTTGTATTTATGAAAATGGTGTATATAAAAAGAATGAAAAAGATATAGAAAGAAAAGTGATTGAGTTGGTTCCTGATTCGACAATTCATTTTAGGAATGAAGTTTATCAAT
>FR884564.1:24713-25781 GCA_000435535.1 Clostridium sp. CAG:575
CAATATTTATTATTAAAAGCAGAAGAAAAAGAGTTTGACAGAGAAAATGGGATTATCAATTTTAAAAATGGACTATTTTCGGTAAAAGAAAGAAAAATGTATAACCATAGTCCTAAATATTTTTCAACAAACCAAATTAATACAAATTTTAATTTAACAGCTCCAAAGGTACAAGCTGTAGATGACGTATTAGATAAATTAAGTTGTGGAAAATATGAAAGAAAACAAACAATATTAGAAATGATAGGGTATTCAATGACAACAAGTATAAAATTACAAAAAGCATTTATTCTGTATGGGAATAAGGCGAGAAATGGTAAATCGACATTAATAGATATTATAGTACATTTGTTAGGAGATGACAATGTTGGAACAGTTTCATTCAAGGATATGAACCAAAACAGATTTGCTGGTTCTGGTATAAAGAATAAACTTTTAAATTCGGGATCTGAAATGACAGATGAATATATAGAAGATGTTGAAATATTTAAAAAATATGTAACAGGTGATTATTTAGAAATTGAGGAAAAATTTAAACCTAGACAAAAAATTAGACCTTATGCGAAATTTATTTTTAGTGCAAATGAGTTGCCAAGAGTTGCAGACAAAACAGATGGATTTTATAGAAGATTACAAATTATACCGCTTGAATATTCTTTTACAGATAAAGATAGAAAATCATTTGATTTTAATAAGTTAATAAGTAAAGAGGCTTTAGAATACTTAGCTAAAATCTCATTAGAAGCATATTTGAATATGGAGGAAAATTTTTCAAACCATGAAGAAAATGAAATAGAAATAGCTAAATATAAAGTAGGAGCTAATAGTATTTTAACATTTATTAATGATGAAGAATATATTACTTCATTAATTGAAAAGACCAGCACTTCCAGATTTGCTAATGAAATTTATAATTTATATAAACAATATTGTGCAGACAATCAATATAGAGCAATAGGAAGAAATAAATTTTATAAAGAAATTGAAAAAAGTGAATTAATAAGCGCTATTGGGAAAAGTAATAATCAAAAGACATATATTTTTAATTTGGATTTTTATAAAAAATTC
>FR884564.1:25794-91940 GCA_000435535.1 Clostridium sp. CAG:575
ATAAAAAATTCTAAACACCATTGCACAAAAGTAAGTTATATCAATAATTAGGGGATTAGGGTATTTTATATTATTAATATATATAAATAATATTATATATAATATAAAAAAATAAATAAATATATAAATATATATATAATACAAAAAAAATCCCTTTTCTCCCTAATAGTATAAAAATCAACAAGAAGTTGAAAGGAGTAAATAAAATATGAGAGAAAGATTAAAAACAATAATATTAATAGAAGATAAAATAGATGCAGAAATTGATAGAACTGAAAGATTAATTAAACTATATGAAGGAAATGACAAAGAAAATGTATTAATGTATCTAAAAGGAGTATTAGAAACATTAAAATGGATAAAAGAGGTACGATTAAATGGATAAAATAAAAGAATTATACAATAAGATATTGCAAAGATATTACAATGGTTGCAATTACATAGAAGAACATATAGAAGAAGTGGACAAGTATTTACCAGAAGTAATGAAATTATTAGATACATTAAATCAAATATTAAAAAAAATACCAGCAACAGAGGAGGAGATACTTAATGGATTTAAAACTTAGAGACTATCAGAAAGAAGTTTTAGATATAATAGATAAATTAGAACCAGGTTCATACTTAATTCAAATGGCTACTGGATTAGGTAAAACAGCAACATTTACAAATATAAAAAGAAAAGGTTGTGTATTAGTCTTAGCACACAGAGAAGAACTAATAACACAACCAGTAAAATATTACAACTGTCCAGTTGGAATAGAGATGGCTAGTCAACAGTCCAATGGAGAAGAAGTTGTAATAGCTTCAATAATGAGTTTAACACATAGATTAGAAAAATTCAAGCCAGATGAATTTGACATGATAATAATAGATGAAGCACATCATGCGGCAGCACAAAGTTATAAAAAGATAATAGAATATTTTAAACCACGACTTTTATTAGGTTTTACAGCAACACCTAACAGAGGTGACAATGTAAGACTAGATGATGTATTTCAAAAAATAATATTTCAAAAAGATTTAAAATGGGCAATAAAAAATAAATACTTAACAGACATTGAGTGTTTAAGAGTAAATATAGGATATGATATTTCAAAAGTAGCAAGAAGAATGGGAGATTTTGCAACAGGTGAACTAGATAAAGCAATGAATACAGATATATTAAATGGAGCAATATTAGAAACATATCAAAAATATGCAAAAGGACAAACATTAATTTTTGCAACATCTGTTGAACATGCACAAAATATTGCAAAACTTATACCAGGAGCGGTAGCAGTTACAGCAGAAACAAAAAATAGATCTGAATTAATACAAAAATTTACTAATAGAGAAATACCTTGTTTAGTAAATTGTATGATATTTACAGAAGGTACAGATATGCCACTAGTTGAAACAGTAATGATTGCAAGACCAACTTCAAATAGCTCTTTATATACACAAATGGTAGGTAGAGGTTTAAGACTTTATCCAGGAAAAGAAAAATTAATATTAATAGATTTAGTAGGAACAACAGGAAGAGCTAATCTTTGCACGGCACCAACACTGTTGGGAATAGATATGGAAAATGTACCAAAATCAAAACAAGATGAAATTCAAGGAGATTTATTTGACTTACCAGATTTAATTCAAGAAATATCAGATATACCTGAGAGTTGGATAAAAAACATAGAAATAGTAAATCTTTGGGCAAAAGGGCAAGATTATAATACACATAATGTAAATTGGTTTAAAATGCCAAATGGCGATTTTGTATGTACTTTAAAAAATTCTAGATTAATAATTCCAGCACAAGATGAATTAGGAGAAACAACATTATGTGGTAAAAGAATGAAAATGCAAGAAGCTTTTGATTTGGCTTATACATATTTATGTGAGAATTATCCAGAACAAAAATATATATGGGATATAAAACAAATAAAAAAATGGGGAAAATCAGAAGCAAGTGAAAAACAAAAAACAATAATAAAAAGAATGTGCAAAGATTTAGATGTTAGTGAATTAACAAAAAGCGAAGCAAGTCAAATATTAAATAGATTATTGTACAAAGGAGCATAAAATGCAAAAAGGGAGAAGTTTTGAAAAACAAATTGAAAAAGTAATAGATTATATTGAAAAATTAGGATTTCATGGGCATAAGAATTATGCAAAAAGAACATCAGAGGGCCTTTATCTAGAAGGAGAATGTTTTGATTATGAAATATTTTTACCAAACAGACATGACTGTTTTGATGCAAAAGAATGTAAAACAGACACGTGGCATATTGTAAAGAAAGATTTAAGGCAAACAAACGAATTAAAAAAGTGTAAAAATGCAGGATGCAATGCTTATTTTCTTGTGTGTTTTGAAAACAATGATGTAAGACAAATTGATGTAGATATAGTTATTGATTATTTAAAACAGAATAAAAAATCAATTAAAAAGAATGGTCTTCCTGGTTGGGAATTAATTAAGGCTATAAAGTAGGAGGAGAAGAAGATGAGTGTTAAAGGAAAAGTAAAAAAACTAAATAAGAAAATAGAAAATTTACAAGAAGAATTACAAACTTGTCAATTATCTAATCGTAGATTAAGAAATAAGAGTGATAGGCTAAAGATAGAATTAGAAGAACAAAAAGCAGATAAACAATATACAGAAATATTAAAAAACATAGTTAAATTTGCAATAACTAATCATATAGGAAATTTAAGAGGTGGAATGCAAATAGAAAGATATGGAATAGATAAAATGCAAAATTTAAAATTAAGTATAGATTATGAACCTCAATACAACAGTTACATAATCAGAGTTAATTATTAGGAGGAGAATAGATATGTTAAAAATAAGAGATGATGTAGATTTAAAAGAATTAGAGAAGTTTGGATTTTATAAAACTGCTTGGAAAGATTCGATGTCAGCTTGTAATGGAGATTTAAATATAAACACATATTCAAGAAAGTTATATGTATATACATCAAAAACGGAAGTTTTAAATGTATTATACGATTTAATCAAAGCAAATTTAGTCGAGAAAGTAGAGGGATAGAGTATGGGAAAAGAATTAATAGATTATATAGAAGAATTAGAAGTAAAGTGTACTGAAGAATATAACATAATAAAAGCAAAAGCCTATAATGTCAGAATAGAAGATAATTATGCAATACAGTTAAGAGATGAATTTAATAAAAATGCTGGAAAATATGAAATAGTTGCTCAAATAAAAAGAAAAATATTAGATTTATTAGAGAAAGGAGCAGAAGAATGAAAATAGAAGAATATACACAAGATTTAATCAAAGCAAATTTAGTAGTAAAGGAGTAAATAAGATATGGAAAAATATAATTTAAAAAATAAAACAGATATAAAAATGCATAATGTATTATTTGCAACAACAAGTGAAAGAGATTATGAGATGGAAAGATTATTGTTGCTAGAAGATATGCCTGATACAGAATATAATGAATTTGTTTTAGCAGAAGGATATCATTGTAGTTGTTATGATTTTGATGAAACTAACTGGGATTGCACAAAATTAACTAAAGATGAATTAAATAAATTGCTAGAAAAAATAGAAGATTGGGAAACATTAAGAAAAGAATTAAAAGAATTTTTAGCGAGATATTAAGGGGGTATATAGTGAAAGAAAAAACAGAGAATGAAATATTTTCTTTTTCAGAAAGAGTAATAAAAGATGTAGTAAAACGAGATGATGAACACACAAAACAAGTAATAAAAGATTATCTTAGAGAAAGATATCCAAAGAAAAATATAAGAATTGATTTCTTAGATGAAGAAATAGTTAATCAAATTATAGAATTAGGAATAGCAGAATATCAAAAAAGACAAGCCTTAGGAGGTGTTTTAAGTGAAAGAAAATAGTAGAGAAGATAGAGTTAATATATTAAAAATAGAATGTTATATTACAATAAATGATGAGAAAGAGCCAATCTTAAATATTGGTACAAGCTTTTCAAATATGATAGAAAGTGAAGAATTTAAGCATTATAATGATGAGTTACATAAAAATATTAAACCAGTTTTAAATGATTTAAAACAAATGTTACTAAACACATTAGAAATGGAGGAAGAATGAAAAATAGTATAGAAGAAAAGAGATTAAGCATTGAAGAAATATTATATAAATTATTAGGAGAAATAGAACCTTATGGAAGTACATCGATAGATAAAGAAAGATATAAAAATATAGAAAATTATTATATAGCTTTAAGTTTTATAATAAATAAATTACATAATGCTGCTTTATTAAAAAATAGAAAAGAAGCAAGTATAAATGAAATTGCTCAAGAATGTTACTTAATATTAAGAGAATACGGAATTGGAGATGATTTGGATGGCAATTAAAGAAAATAGCATAGAAGAAGATATAACAAGAGTAAAACAACGAATAGAAGATGTAAAGGAATATATTGAATACGGATTACCATATAGCGAATATTTAGATTTGGAAAATTCATTTGATAATATTTTATCAGATTATAAAAGAGTATTAAAAGAGAATAAAGAACTAAAAATAAAAAACAATGCAATAAAAAGAGAAAGTGAAGCATATGCTGAAAACATGATTAGATTAGATAATGAATTAAATTTAGAAAAAGAAAAATCAAAATATGAATGGATTAGACAAAATTGTTTATCGCAAGAATTAGTAAATAAGTTATATATTCCAATTCAAAAAGTAAAAGACAAGATAGAAGAATTAAAGAAAAACTTGTATACAGTTGAACACTATGAAACTGTAGGTGCAATAAATGTCTTACAAGAACTACTAGAAGGGAGAAAATAAAATGAAAATATTTTTAATAATTTTAGGTGTGTTTATTTATGGATTTATATGGGATTGGATTTCTATCGAACAAAGTACAGATGAATATTTAGAAAAATCTATGGATAGAGCATATAAATTAGCAGAAACATTAGAAAATAAACAAAAGGAGGACTAACATATGACAAAAGAACAAGAAGAATCACTAAAAAAACTTAGAAGACAAATACTAGCAGAAAAATATACAAAAAATATTGGGATACCTGTTTACATATCAGATTTAAAAAATGTTCTATCTATGCTAGAAGAAAAAGACAAAGAGATTGATAAATTAAAGAAACATAATGATGACTTATTAAGAAAATTAAGGAATAGAGTAAAACAAGTTAAAAAATTAGAAAAATATAGTCTATATAAGGAAGAATTTTCAAGATTAAACAAGCAATTACAAAATAAAGACAAAATAATAGATTTAATGTCAGAAGCAATTAATAATAATGATATAGATGAAGATATTTGTAGGCGTATGGGACAAAAAGAAAATTGCAATGAATTTGAAGATAAAGAAAAATGCACAGAGTGCATAAAACAATATTTTGAAAATAAAGCAAAAGAATTATTAAATAAATAAAAGAGCATACTACATCTAAAGAGTTTCTAAAGAGAATCTAAAGAGGTGTGGTATGCAAGATAAAGAAATAATTCAAAAATGGAAAGCAGGCTTAAGTAAGAATCAATTAGCAACAATGTATAAAAGACAATATAATCAAGAAATAAAGATAATAAGAAGTACAGTAAGACACAGACATGACGGAAGATACATAAGCAATTATGAAGCATTAGCTTATGTTGAAAGTGTAATATATGAGTATATAAAAGAGAGGACAAACAAATGACAATAAATCACATATACAACATAGTAGTAAACATAATGAGTAAATTAGAAGATATAGACTTCATAAGTTTAGACAAGAGAAAATATAATCAACAACAATTAAATGAAGCATACAAGATCCTAGACAGTTTAAAAGACGAATTAATAAGAGAAAATATTAAAAATAAACAGAAAGGAGCACAAAAGATATGACTAGAGAAGAATTAAAAGATTATAAACATAATCAAGAGTGGATTAAAGAGAGATTAGAGTATATAGAAGAATTAAAAACAAGTATAACAAATATAACAGCAGTGTTATCAGATATGCCAAAACGGAAGCAGAAAAGTAGAAGATAGTATAGCTGAAAAAATAGCAATATTAGAAGATAGTTTAGAAGAAGTGTTACAAAAAATAATAGAAGCGGATAAAAAACAAAAAAAGATATTAGAACAATTGGATTTAGTAGAACAACCATATAAGTTGATTCTAGAAAAAGTATACATACAAGGAAAAACATTAGTAACAACAGCAAGTGAAATGGACTATGATTATAAGCATATGTGCAAAATGAATGGAATAGCATTAAAAAAATTTGAACAACACGACAAAAGAGGTGTAATCACGACATAGAAATATGATATATATATAATCAGAGATAAAAGAAATGGTCTCACAAATATTTTTGATTAGCTTTTTGGAAGAATAGATGTTTTAAATGTCTATTCTTTTTTTGTACCTCTATGTGGTTTAAAAAGTTAATAATATAAAAATTGACAAAATTAACATAATATAGTAAAATGATAATGAAACTAAGCAAACAGCAAATTAAAGCAAATGCTTTAGGAGGTAAGAGCATGAGTAGATGGGATGGAAGATATGAAAGTACAAAAGAAAGTCAGCGGTCACTTGAAGAAGACATTTTAGAAGCTGGAAATGGTAACTTTTGTTATCCAACAGATTCAGGTGGTACAGTAAGGCAGACTGATAGCCGTATTGATGTATACGGTACAAGCGATTCATCTAAAGGCCATTCTCATGATTGGTACAATGCTGGAACTAATGAATATGGACATCATGATTAATAAAATTTAACAAAAAGGCACTGATTAATTTCAGTGCTTTTTTCATACAAATAAAAATAAAATGGAGAAATAATCATGGATAAACAAATAGAACAATTTAAAAAAGAAAACTGTAGCAAATGCACAAAGAACATAGATTGTAAAATAGTAAGAAGAATAGACGGAAAATTAACATGCACAGAAGAGGAATAGAATATGATTCAATGTTTAATAGATAATAAAATATGCCCAAACGGGAATAAAAAGTGTAAAGTATGTAAATTTGACAGTTGTGAGGAAGTACTAAATATGATAGAAGAAGAGCAAAAATATAATGAAAAATGGAAATTAAAACAAATAAAGAGCGAATTACCAGAACAGTGTAAAAACTGTTCTTTTTTAGAAATTACTAATCTAAGAGAAGGTAAAGTATTTTGTCCTTATATGATTAAAGAAAGGTGCATAATAAAATGAAATTTAAGATAAATAATACAGAATGGACAATAGAAGAAGTTGATGAAGCAACAATAAATAATGAAATGAAACCAGATGGGACTTTAGGAGTAACAATATATAGAACTCAAACAATAATGTTACTAAAAGACCAAGCTAATATAATAAAGACACTAAAACATGAATTAACACACGTATGGCTATTTGAATATGGACATAATCAAAACGACGATAAAACATTTACATATGAAGATGTATGCGAAATAGTAGCAAGTATTAATGATTTTATAAATGAAATAATAAATAAGTATTTTCGCTAAATTTCGACAAACTTTTCAAAGAGAATATGATAAAATCCTCGAAAAAGGAGAAATGAAGTATGTGTTTTAAATTTCAATGTATGAATTGTGTAGAAGATAAAGAATATTATGCAATTAAAGAAGGATATACTCATAGGCCAATACCAATTAGGAATAAACAAATTAGAATAGAAGAAACAAAAATGATTAAGGACAAAGATAAATATTTGCTGACATGCAAATGTCCTATTTGTGGAAAAGAAAATACAATAGAATTAGATGAAGGACAAAAAAATGCTTATCTTGTGTATACAACAGAATTTCAAAATTTTCAAAATAAAGAAGATGATCTAATAGCTCAGGAAACTCTAAAAGAAATTAGAGAATGTTGTTATGGTATTATAACAAGAGAAATGATAGAAAGGCTAAATAACAACTTAAACAAGCTTAAGAAAATAAAGGATATACAAGTTATAAATAAAAATATAGCTTCCTCATTAACAGGCAAAGAATTTATAGATATAATTGAATCCTTAATGGAAGAGATAAAATAGAAATAAAACAGAGAGCTTACAATAGTAGGCTCTTTTATAATGGAGAAAAGTTATGAACATAAATAAAAACATAAACAAATTATTATATGCATTATCTATAAAAGGACAAATATATAAAATAAATACTTTCCAATTTTATAGTGAAAAGAATTGTAAGTATTGTACTAAATATCAAATACTAAAAAAAGAACAAGTAGAAATATATAACAAAGAAACAGATGAGTTTGAACTACAAGATAGATATAAAACGAAAGAAGAATGCTATAGTAAAGTAGATGTAATGAAATATCTAATAGAAGAATACAGAAAAGGAAGTGAGGCAGATGGAATATGAAAATATAGAAGAGGAATATAACGCATTAACAGAAATGCAAAAGAGATTTATTGATTATTATATAGAAACTGCAAATGCAACAGAAGCTTGTAAAAAAGCTGGATATAAGGGAAAAAATCTTAATAGAATAGGTTCACAAAACTTGTCAAAACTAGACAAATTTATAAAGATAAAACTTCAAGAAAAAGAAGACCAAAGAATTGCCTCACAGGATGAAGTATTACAGTACTTAACAAAAGTAATGCGAGGAGAAGAAAAAGACCAATTTGGATTAGATGCTTCATTACAAGATAGAACAAAATGTGCAGAACTACTTGGAAAAAGATATGGTACATTTAAAGAAAAAGTTGAAGTTACTGGAAATATACCAGTGGTGATAACAGATGATATTACAGAATAAAATAATAAACAAAAATACACAACAACAAGTAAATAACATATCATTGCAAAGTATAGTTGGAAAAGGCTATGCAGAATATTGGCATTGTAAATGTAGATATAGAGTATGCAAAGGCTCAAGAGCAAGTAAAAAGTCAAAAACAACAGCATTATGGATAATAAGTAACATGATGAAATACAAAGAGGCTAATACACTTGTAATTAGAAAAACATTTAGAACATTAAAAGATAGTTGCTTTACAGAATTGAAATGGGCAATACATAGATTACAAGTAGATAGTTTCTGGGAAATAAAAGAAAGCCCATTAGAAATGACATACAAACCTACAGGACAGAAAATATATTTCAGAGGATTAGACGACCCATTAAAAGTAACATCAATATCAGTAGATATTGGTGTTTTATGTTGGTTATGGATTGAAGAAGCATACGAAATAACAAAAGAATCTGATTTTGATGTAATAGATGAAAGTATAAGACGGAGAAGTACCAGAGGGATTATTTAAACAAATAACAATAACATTAAATCCTTGGAATGAACATCATTGGATTAAGAAAAGATTTTTTGATGTTAAAGATGATGATATATTAGCAATGACAACAAATTATCTTTGTAACGAGTGGCTAGATGAAGCAGATAAAAAAGTATTTGAAAGAATGAAGAAAAATAATCCTAGAAGATATCAAGTTGCAGGATTAGGTAACTGGGGTATAGTTGATGGATTAGTATATGAAAATTGGAAAGAAGAAAAATTTGAATTAAATACAATAAGAAACTTAGATAGTGCTTTTGGGTTAGACTTTGGTTATACAAACGACCCGACAGCACTATTTTGTGGTGCAATAGATTTAAAAAACAAAAAGATTTATGTATATGATGAAATATATCAAAAAGGAATGAGTAACAAAGCAATATATAACCAAATAAATCAAATGGGCTATTCAAAAGAAAAGATAACGGCAGATAGTGCAGAACCAAAGTCAATAGATGAATTAAGAGGATTAGGATTAAGACATATTACAGGTGCATTAAAAGGAAAAGACAGTATAAACAATGGTATTCAATTTATACAAGACTTTGAAATAATAATACATCCTAGATGTGTAAATTTTATAACAGAAATAAGTAATTATACTTGGGACGAGGACAAGTTTGGAAACAAGATAAATAGACCAATAGATGATTTTAACCATTTGATGGATGCAATGAGATATGCAGTAGAAAAATACATAAATCAGAAGAAATTACAATTTGGTTATATAAAACCAATATAGGAGGAAACAAAATGATACAATGGAATCCAAAAACATTAGAAAATGAAAATAGTGTAGCACAAATATTAATGTTAGCAGATAAAGAATGGAATGCAAGAAAACAATTATATGAAAGAATAAGAAGAAAGACAGATAATTCTGAACTAGTAAGTATAAATGATGAAAAAATAAAAGTAGCATTTGAAAATTATATAAATTCAATGGTAACAGGATATTTTGCAGGAAAAGCACCAGTATATGATGTTGAAAAAATATCAGACCCAACAAAATTAAATATAATCAAAAAATTGCTTAATAAAGTCTTTAATACAGATGCAAACAAGGATGAAGAATTAAAAGTATTAATAGATTATATAAGTAAATACAACGATGATGGAACAGAATATTTTGATTTAGCATTTGATTATTTTGGAATGAGAGGATGCTATGAAGTATTATACGAAAATGAAGATAATGAAATAGTATATACTAAGCAAAGTGCATTAAATACAATAGGAATATTTGATTATTCAACACCAGTAAAACAAATAGGACAATTAAGAAAATGGACTGAAAGAGATAAAAATGGTGCAGACATAACAATAGTAGAATTAACAACGATAAATGGCAAAAGATACTATTCACCAACACCAAATGATTATGCAAAATTACAAGAAGATAAACAAAAATTTGAAAAAAGTAAATGGAATATGCTTCCTTGCATAGCAATAGAAAATGAAATGGGATTATCAAGCTTTGAATTGGTAGTCTCTTTAATTTGTGCTTATGAAAGAGTAGTACAAAATAGTAGAAATACATTTCAATATAATGATGATGCAAAATTAAAGATAACAGGTTTTACGCCACAAAATGATTTAATGACCACAAAATTAGATGACAAAGGCGAACCAGAATTAGATGAAAATGGACAACCCAAACAAGTGGTTAATAAAGCAAGAGAAGAAGAAGACAAAGCACTATTGAAAATGCAAGTATTTTATACACCAGATAATTCAGGTGATATAGCATGGGTTGAAAAATCAGTACAAGATACAGCACTAGAAAATCATAAAAAGACATTAATAGACTTAATAGCGATGATAAGTGGAGTGCCAAACATAACAGACTTAGGATTTACAAATGCAGATAATGCAAGTGCATTAGATAGAAAATTCTTTGCATTAGAACAAATGATAACAGATGCAGACAAACATTTTAAACAAGCAATATTGAGAAGATGGGAAACAATAATAGATAGAATAAATAAAAGAAAACATAAATCTTATGATTTTAGAAGTATAAAAATAGATTTACAAAGAAATCTACCAACTGACAAAGATACTGAAACGTCAAGAGCATTAAAATTAAGGGGACTATTAAGTGATGCATCAGTTATTGATATGTTGCCAGATGACCTAGACAGTAATTCAGAACTAGAAAAAATAGATAAACAAAATGAAGAAAACATTCAAAAAAATTTACAACAAATGCAAATGACGGGACAAACAGGTGTAGAGCAAAATAAGAATGGAAATAAGCAAGACAACAAAATAACAGATTTGACAGAACAACAGAAAGTACAGAAATTAATGGCAGACAATAAGAAAGAACAAGAAAAAGCAGTTAATAAACAGATAAAAAAGGAGTAAAAATATGTTATTAATAAAAATTGAATGCATATCATTATTATCTTTTATGGCAGGAATAATGGAAGGATTTATACAAGAAATTACAGGGATAAATATATCAAGGTTTATATATATCATGCTTGGAATTTTTATTTGTTTAATATGGAAGGTATAGAAATATGAATATATGGAATTATCACGATGCAAAAATGCGAGAATTAAAACAACTATATAATAAAACATCAAAACAAACGCAAAATAGACTTCAAGAATTACTAGATACATTTAATTTTACATCAGAAAATATATATAATATAGCAGATAATAAAACCAAAAAAAGAATAAATAATTACATAGAGCAATGGAAAGAACAAAAACTACTAACAGGTTATTTTAAAGTGTTAGCAAATAACATTTATGGAAGAACGCGAGTAAAGAATAGTGAAATATTAGAATTACTTATTTATAGTGCATACATAGAAGAACAAAACAAATTAGAAGAGCAAGAAAAACAAATAATGTATGAAGATGCAAATTATTACTATGAAGAACGGACAAAAAGAAGTAAATAAAAAGAAAAAGCCATCAATATTAGCGATGGCTTTATTTCTTGCATTATTAGACCAACCAAATTACAGTGGCTTTAATTGGAAACAATATATTGAAGCAACAATGCAGTATAATGCACAACAAATATACAAACAAGCAATTCTCAATATGCAACAACAAAAAGACCTAGAAATCGATTCTAGTGAGTTTCAAACAATAATAAATAGACAAAATAATCAAAAACTTAATATAAATAATGACAAAATATCAGGTGCAGCAGATTTACAAATGATTAGCTTAAATAATCTAGCAAAAGTAGAAGGAATAAAAGAAGTAACGGAAGATAATTCAAAAGTTAGATTTATTGCAGTAGAAGATAACAAAACAACTCTAATGTGTGATAGTTTAAATAATCAAGAGTTTTATATTAACAAAGAAAATGTATTTGATAGATATTATGGTGAGACACAAAAAGAATTAACAGTACAAAGAATTAGATGCAATGGATTAGTACTAGGCTTAAATCTCCCACCAATACAACATCACTTTCACTATTGTAGAAGTACAATTGTGTATAATTCTAATAATGAGCATATTGAGTTAGAAACAGAAAAACAATTTAATATATTTGATACAAAATTTGAAAAAGATATAAAAGAAAAATACAATATTAAAAAAATGAATACAAGGCATATAGATAAAGAAGTTTTAAAAGAATTATTAAACAATATGAGTAGAGTATATAATGATTTTCCAAATATAAGAGGAAAGATTAAAGAAATAAAAGAAATAGACCATCCAAATGGTGGACTAGCAGTAGAATTACAAAAAGATGGAACATATGTAATGTATATAAATAAAAATAAATTTTATAATGGTAAAGTTCCAAAACAATTATATGAAATGGATGTTAAGAAGCATTTTCATCCTAATAACACAACTTATAAAGATATGTCAATACATGAAATAGGACATATAGCAGTAACAGAAATAATAAAAAAATTAAATCATAACAATAATAATGCAATAGTTTTTGATAGCGAAAATAATATAACAGTAAATAAAATATTAAATAAAGCCTTGAATAAAATAGGCGTTAATGATATAAAAGAAAAAGATTTACTAATAAGAAATATTTCAGGTTATGCTTATAAAAAACAAGGACAAGAAATAATAGCTGAAGCTTTTGCAGATTATTATGCTAATAAACAAAATGCTTCATTATTAAGCAAAAACATAATAGAAGTTATGAAAGGGATGATTTAATATGATGCCTATGGAACACCCTTGGACGGATTGGCAAATAGATACACTAGGAGAAGAAAAACCATGGAAATGGAAAGAAAATACACCAAAGAAAATCATAGAAGAATATGAAGAATGGGAAAAATATTACAATGAAATGATGAGAATCAAATTTTAGCACTTACTTTAAAAAGTAGGTGCTTTTATTATGGAGGGATAGTAAATGTCAGATAAAGAAATTATTGAATACTTAAAGACAAATAAAGCTATTAGAGCAAATCTTCAAATAAGTGCAATTTTAAATATATTAGCAAGAGTAATGATACAAAAAGGATGGTTTACTGAAGAAGAATTTAATGAGGCGGTAGAAAAATCATTAGACATCGTAGCTAAAGAAATAATTAATAAGATGTCATTAGAAGAGAGAAACACAATTGAATCACAAATAAAGATTTCAAAGAACGATTTATTCGGCTCATTGTTTAATAATATGATTTAAATAAAATTAAAGGAGGATAAAATATGTATATAAATCCATTTTGGTGTGGAGTAATAGCCACAATATTAACAGAATTAACAGGAATAATAGGATATGCAATATATCTTAATGTTAAAGAAAAAAATAAATAAGTTATTAATATTTTATAATTATAAATTTTTAGACGTAGACGTACGTCTATTTTTTATGCCTTTTTACTGATTGCAGGCTAAAAAGAACAACAGAATTTTTAATGTAACAATTTGGGCAAAAGAACAAATTGGGATAGGAGAAAATATGGAAGGCGAAAACCAAAATACAAATAACACAACTATTGATAATAACGGGGCAAATAACGCAACGGATAATAATCAAACACAGACTTTTGATGATGTTTTATCCAACAAAGAATATCAAGCAGAATTTGATAGAAGAGTTCAAAAAGCAATTCAAACACATGAAACAAAATTAAAAGAACAATGGAAATTAGAACAAGATACACAAAAGTCAGAAGCAGAAAAATTAGCTCAAATGAACGAAACACAAAAACTTCAATATCAATTGAAGAAACAAGAAGAAGCAAACCAAGAAATTCAAAGAAAGTTAAATGCTAGAGATTTAAAAGATGAAGCTTTAAAAATAGCAACAACACAAGATACAGCATTTGACCCAGAATTTTTAAATCTTTTTGATTATGAAAACATGACAGCAGAGCAATTACAAGACAAAACAAAGCTTATAAAGTCAATTCAAGACAGAATTGTAGAAAAAGCAGTAAATGAGTGGTCAAAAGAAAAACCACCATACAATCCAGACCCATCTGGTAATAAGTCAAGTGCTGATGAAGCAATAAGAAAGGCAATGGGATTAATTAAATAGGAGGATTAAAAAATGAATAATATTGAAATATCAACAATATACTTACCAAAATTAGATGAGGTGTATAAAAACGAAGCAAAAACATCTATATTAGATGGAGATGAAACAACAGTACAAAAAGGATTAAATGGAGAAATCAAAGTTGCTAAACTAGATATGGACGGTTTAGGAGATTTTTCAAGAAATGATGGATATACAAAGGGGTCAACAACTTTCAAATGGGAAACAGTAAAATATGATAAAGAAAGAAGTCAAGATTTAAGAATTGACAGATTAGATAATCAAGAAGCATTAGGATTACCATTTGCAAAATTATCAGGAGAATTTGTAAGAACAAAAGTAGTTCCAGAAACAGATGCTGCAAGAATTGCAAAAATAGCAGGTGTAGAAGGAATATCAACAAAGAAAGAAACAATTTCTGATGGTGCAGGAGTTGTAACAGCATTAAGAGCTTGTACAAATAAAATGGACGAAGACGAGGTTTCAACTGAAAATAGAATTTTATTTATAACACCAACACTAAAGGGAATGATAGATGATTTAGATACAACTAAATCAAAGAAAGTTTTAGAAAGATTTTCAACAATAATTGAAGTACCACAAACAAGAATGTACACAGCTGTAACATTAAATAATGGAAAAGAAAACTATGGATACCAAAAAGCAAAAGATACATATATTAAGTCAAAAGATACAGCTGTAGTATCAGGAAAGACATATTACACAGAAAGTTCTGGAACTTATTCAAAAGTAACTTCACCAACAGGAAATCCATCAACATCAGACTACTATGAATTAATAGAAGGTGGAAAAGAAATTAACTTCTTATGTGTTGAAAAATCTGCAGTTGTTACAGCTATGGACCAATTTATTAAATACTTCACACCAGATGAAGACCAAAATGGAGATAGCAATGTATTCAAATACAGAAACAATAACTTATATGGACACGTATATGAGAATAAATTAGCTGGTGTATACTGTTCATACGAAGGATAGGAGGTAGTGAAATGTCAACATTTATAGGATTGAAGATAAATAAAATAGAAAAAGAAACTAAAAAAGAGCTAACAGTTGAAGAAATAAAAGCAATTCTAACTGAAAAAGAAATTGCTTTTGATGGAATAACTAAAAAGAAAGATTTACAGGCTCTTTTACCACAAGAATAAACAAGGGGGCAATAGAAATGGCAGAAACTAACAATATAGATAAAATAATAGCAGATTTATCATCTAATTATAAAGATGATGAAGAAGTCTTAAATGAAATATTTGAGGAAGTAAGTTCTATTGCCTCTGATATTTCTAATAGACAAAAAGATGATGAAAAATTATTTCCATATATCAAGAAAGCAACAAAAGCAGTATATCTTTCAAGAGGAGCAGAAGGCTTAGCAAGTCGTAATGAAGGCTCTATTTCAACATCATTTGAAGATATTATAGATAAATTAAGAAATGACATTATAAAATCTGGATTAAGGAGGATTAAATAATGTTATTACGAGATTTAACAAAAGTATATATATCAGAATATGAAGAAATAGAAGACCACGGAGAACCAGAAAAAGTATGGAAATATAAGGAAATAGCTTGGTTAAATATGCAACAAGATGTAAATAAACTAGATAGGAAGTCTACTGGGGAAGTTGATTATAGTACATATAAAGGTCGTACGACTAGAGATTATGATATACAAAAAGGTAATGGAATATCATTTGAAGATATCTCAAAATTAGAGAAGTTTATTCCGGAGTATAGAGTACTGGACAAAAATAAAATAGGAAGTACTTATGTATATAGAATGGAGAAAATACAATGATAAATTTCAATTGTAATATAAAAGTAAAACATAATTTTAAAAATATAGATGCTATAATTCAAAAATTACCACAAACTGCAAAAATAATAACAGAAGATGTATTAAAAAACATTAGAGGTTATGCTATAAGGTTGGAAAAAGGAAATAATGAAGAAGGCATATTAGTTGAAATGATTGATATGTCTACTAAAGAAGTAAAGGGAAAAGTTTATGCTGATCCTTCTAAATTTATGAGTAATGGGGTTTCATATTTGTTTTTTGAATATTTTGGGACAGGTGCTAATGCTGAGATGGAACATGTAGGAAAATCAAAACACTTTTTAGAGAGTGGTTATACAGAATGGTTTATTCCAGTAAGTAAAGTTGAAAAAACATTGCCTTACCCAGTTGTAAATATTCAAGGAATGGATTTTTATATTGCTCATGGAAGTAAGGCCAACCACTTTATGGCTGATGCAAGTTTTAAAAGTAGAAATGAAAATACAGAAATAGTTAAGAAAAAATTAGATGAGATATTAAAGGAGGTATGCAAATGAAAGATTTGAGTGTATTAGAGTTTAGTGATTTAGTATATGAAAAACTAGAATCATTAAAATATAAACAAATATTAACAAATCCAACAACTACAAGTAAATTTCCTTGCTTAGAGTTACATACACCTTTGAAATCCGTAAACTTAACTGAAAATGCTTTTCCTATCCGTTCTACATTTCAAATATCAATAACTTGTTGGAATGAAAAGCAACGTCAAGCAATGAAAATGGCAGATGAAGTTGATAAGAAACTTCAAGAACTTAATTTTACAAGGACAAATACCACTCCTGCAGTATATGACCAAATACTGCAAAAATACGGTATAACAATAACATTTGAGGTACGTTATAATTCAATAACGACCTCTTTTAATTTTATAAGATAATAGGAGGAATTTAAAATGGATCCAAAAACAAGTACAATGACAAAACTATTCCATGCTGATACATTAGAAGATTTAAAATCAGCAGGAAAAAGAAAACAAATAGCTTTTGTACAAAGCATACCAGAATTTTTAAAAGCACCAGAAGGAATAACATATAGTGCTTTAGATATTCCAGATGAAAGACAAGCAGAAGGAAGACAAAAAGCAGAAAATCTAGAAATAGAAATATTATTTAAAGAAGACCAATATGATGAATTAAAAGCTGTACAAACAGCAAAAACAAATGGTTATTGGGCAATTCAATTACCAGAAAGTACATCAGAAGCTGGTAAACCATTAACATGGTACTTCACAGGTACATGTTATATAGGAATGAGTGAAATTGCTATAGATGATATGTTAAAATCAAAGTTAACAATTTATAGAAGCTCAGAAATAACAGAAAGTAAAGGATTTCCCACAGAATAGTTCTACATTAAGTGCTAGGAGTAGGACGAAGAAAGTTACTAGCACAATAGATGAAAATATTGAGAAGGCAGAATAAGCCTTCTCTCTTTTGCAAAGGAGAGAATTAAAGATGATTATAGAAACAAAAAATAAAACAATAAATTTAGTACTAAAAACAAGAAAAATAGTAGATATAGCTAATCTACTAAAAAATAAAAATTTTGAAGAAGCATTTACAAAAGCATATGCAATATGCGATAGAGAAGCTTTATCAAAAATAATATTTAAATTGGCAGAAAACGAAGATGGTAAAAGTGTATTTGTATCATCAGATGAAGTATATGACTTTATGGACGAATGTAGAATAGAAGGAATAACAGCAAATGATTTATATGGAAAGATTGCAGAGGCATTGAATGAAGAGGGTTTTTTCAAAAAGAAAATGAACAAGAAAGAATTAAAAGAAATGACATCAAATCCTTTATCAACAATGAATATGAACGATTTAGTTCAAAAATCAGCAGAAAGTGCAATGAGCAAAATAGCAGAGAAACAATTTCAAGAACAGGGATTTCAAGGTTACGAGGCTTAAATGATATAGTTGAAAAAATAAAAGAGGCTCATAATTTAGTTGAATTAATATATTCAATAGAGTCTCTAGCTTACTATTTTGATATGAGACCATATGAGTTTTGGAATAGTAGATATTCAGAAATAAATGCATATTGTCAAACACATCTTGTAAAAATAATTGATGATTTAAAGCGTGAAATTAATTTACAAGAAGCGGTAACAAATAAACTTATAAGAGCAGATAGTATGAGTAGAAATCCTAAAATAGTACCAATTAGAGATAATTACAAAGAATTATTTAAGGAAGAAGAACAGCAAACACAATCTCCAGAAGAAATTATAAGAAGAATGAGAGGTATAATGAAAGCAGAAAAAAATTAAAAAAATCATACTTTTTGACAAAATTCGACACAAAAGTACAACTAAAAGTGATATAATTTTCTTATAATAATATAAGAGGAGATGTATTACTGTGAAATGTCCTAAATGTGGAAGTGAAAATATAAATTTTCAGATAATTAATGAACAAAAATTAGTTACAAAACATCACGGTTTACTTTGGTGGTTGTGTATTGGATGGTGGTGGATACCAATAAAATGGATTTTTTTAACTATCCCAGCATTATTAGCAGCAATATTTATAGGAAAAAGAAAAAAAATAAAGAATACTACAAAGACAATGCGTGTTTGTCAAAATTGTGGGCATACTTGGAAAGGGTAAAATAAAACATTTATGAAAGGTATATAATTTTTTATAATAGAATAAAAGGAGTAATAAGCATGGAAGAAACTAAGTATTATAAAATACCAATAAGTATGGTATCATTTTGGTTTTGGCTTGCTATAATGAGCATTTTTATAGCAATAAGTGGTGGAATATTGTTTTTTTTATTACTAATTCCTGTAATTGTGCTTGCTCAACTAAAAAATACTAACTATTTGTATAATGACAGAGAACTAATAATAAAAAAAGGATTAATTTTTAAATCTAATAGTAGCATTGCATTAAATAAGATAGAAGCAGTTAATGTTAAAATGAATTTACTAACAGTAATTGTCCAAGCTAAACCAATATCATTAATGCATATAAAAAATTTAAATGAAGAATCAGACAAGTTTATAAAAAATTGGAATAAAAATAGGTAAATGTATAATAAATTAGGATTCGTATTAGAGAAAAAAATAATAATAAAATATTTATACAGATACTATTAAGATATGAAGAAACACTTACTTAGGTAGGTGTTTTTTATTATGTAAAAATTTTAAAAAATTTTAAAATACCTCTTGACTTTTGCGGGAACATATTATAATATATATGTGTGAACAAAAGTGAGGTGAGAAAAATAGAAAATAAAAAAATGGGTAGACCTACTACTAATCCTAAAAATGAAGAACTAAAAGTAAGAATATCTAAAGAAGATAAAGAGAAACTAGAATATTGTATTAATAATAGCAATAAAAATAAGTCAGAAATTGTCAGAGAAGGAATAGATAAGGTTTATAATGAAATAAGAAAGTAAAAGAAGAAACCCGTTACATATCTTGGCGGATACACGAGTTTCTTACACATAGAAATTTTAGTTCCTACAAATATATTGTATCACAGTAGGACTGGAATTTCAATACAAAATTGAAAGGAAGGTCTTTTTATTATGAAAAAATTAGAAATTGTTTATAAAACAAAAGGAATGTTTCATTGTGAAGAAACAGAAATGAGAATGAGTTTTGTTAAACCTATAGCAGAACTATGGGTCGGAACAAAAGAAAACGAAAAACTAGAAAAGTTGGTTAAATGGATAGAAAATGATTTAAGAAAGAGAACTTGGCTAGGCAAAGATGAAAAACTAGAAATAAGTGAATTTGATAAGTATGTTATTGAATATGAAAGTCAAATAAACAAAAGAATTGATTCAAAAGTTTATAATATTTGTAAAAATGCTTATCAATTAGTTGAAGAAGGCAAAACAACTTGGGAACAATTAATTAAAATTATTGAGAAAACAAAATGTATGTAATTAATACTATAAAAGGAGGAAAAAGTATAATGAATGAATTACAAATATTTAAAAATGAAGAATTTGGAGAAATTAGAAGTTTAGAAATAAACAATGAACCTTATTTTGTTGGAAAAGAAATTGCTACAATACTAGGATATAAAAATGGTAGTAGAGATATAAACAGACATGTTGATGAAGAAGATAGAATGGTAGTACCGTTTCGGTAGCACCTCAGGAATACAAGACACAACAGTAATAAACGAAAGTGGATTATATAGTTTAATAATGTCAAGTAAACTACCAAATGCAAAAAGATTTAAAAGATGGGTAACAAGTGAAGTATTGCCATCAATAAGAAAAACAGGTGGATACATAGCAGGGGAAGAAAATATGAATGAAGATGAATTAATCTTAAAGGCCATGAATGTATTAAATGCAAAAGTTGAAAACCTAAGAAATGAAAATAGAAACTTACTTGCAGAGAATGATAAAAAAGACCAACTTATTGGAGAATTAAAGCCAAAAGCAGATTATACAGATAGAATTTTGCAATGTGATGATTTAACTAAAGTAAATGTGATTGCATGTGACTATGGATTTACAGCACCTGAATTTAATAAGATGTTAAAGAAATTTAGCATTCAATATAAAGAAGGGGCTAGTTGGCTATTATACAAAAAATATAGAGGAAAAGGATACACACAAACAAAGACATTTGAATTTACTCATTCAAATGGAACACAAGGAAGTAGAACTAGTATGATGTGGACACAAAAAGGAAGATTATTCTTATATGAGTTCTTGAAGGCAAAAGGAATACTTCCAAGAATGGAAGAAGAACAAATATCAATATATTAACAATAAAGCATCAGTTAAACTGGTGCTTTTTATAATGAAAATATGGAAGGAGGAATAACAATGACAGTAGAAGAAATTGAGATAATTGTAACTGCAAAAGTAGAAGAAGCATTGAAAGAATTTGAAAAAATGTTACCTGCAATAAAAGAAAAAATGAAACAGGTTCAAGAAGCTTTTTCAAAAGTAGACACAAAGACAATGACTAGCAAATTACATCAAGCAGTTAATTTTATGAAAAAGAAAATGCAAGACTTAAAAAAGAGTTCTGAAAACAATGAAATATCAATTAAAGTAAACAATAAAGATGCACAAAAACAAATATCTCAAATAGAAAAAGAAATAGATAGTCTACAAAAGAAAATAACTAGTCGACAGTTAAAGTTAGATATTACTAATAATGCTTTAGATAAAATAAGAAATGATACAAATCAATCTGTAATAAAAGAAATTCCAGAGGCTGGAAATAAACAAATTAAGCAAGAAACATATCAAAAATTAGACAACAATGTTAATTATCAAAGTTTAGTTAAACAAAGCGATAAATTAAATAGTGAAATTGAAAAATATAACGAATTATTAAGCAGTGCAAAGTTTAAAATGGCAGAATTAGGACAACAAACATCACAGACATCAACTACTCAAAATAAATTGAGTAGTTTTTTTGGTGCATTAAAACCTGTTATTTCTAAAGTGACAAAAGAATGTCAAAAAATTAGTAAAAGTTTTTGTAATTTAATAAATCCATTAAATTACATAAAAAAAATAGTAGGTGGAATATCGAATAAATTAAAAGGAACTGGAACCACAGTGAAACAAGGTATAGGACATATTTTAAAATATGCTATGACATTATTTTCTTTAAGAAGTGTATATTCAGTATTAAGTAGCTGTGCTCAAAGTTGGCTATCAAGTCAAAATGCTGGTGCAAAACAATTAAGCGCAAATATTGAATATATGAAAAATTCCCTAGGAAGTGCATTAGCACCAGCTATAACTTATATTACAAACCTAGTATATAATATGATGAAAGCAATCCAATCAGTTATATATGCATTGTTTAGAGTAAATATATTTGCAAAAGCAAGTGCAAGTTCATATGCAAGTATGGCTGGAAGTGCGAAAAAGGCAAAAGAAGAATCAAAACAATTAGCAGGAGTTCACGATGAAATAAATAATGTACAATCTAATGATAGTTCAGATAGTGGAAGTGGTGGAAGTTCATCGCCAAGTTTTGACTTGTCAGGAATAGAAAATCAAATGTCGCCATTGGCACAAAAATTATATGATTTCTTTAAACCACTTGTTGATAGTTGGAATAAATATGGACCTGCTTTGGTAGAACAAATAAAAACAACAGCAGGACAAGTAACAACATTAATTTCAGCAGTATGGGGAAGTTTTGAAAAGATAATTACAAATGGAACAGTATATACATCATTAGAATTAATTTTAGCAATTATAGGAAATATAGCCGAAGCTTTTGCAAATGCTTGGAATTATAACGGTAATGGAGATGCAATAGTGCAGAATTTAGCAAATGCATTTAATAATCTATTAACAGCTATAAATAATGTAGTACAAAGTGAAGGATTTCAAAATTGGTTAAATAATTGTTCAGACAAATTCAGAGTAATATCAGAAAAATTGTCAGAAATAGATTGGCAACCGTTAGTTGATGCATTGTCTAATATAGGACAAAATATAGGAACACTTGCACTAGATATATTAAGTGGATTAGTAGATATTTTTAAGTGGTTGGCGGAGAATCCAGGAGTAGCTGAAATAATACTAGCAATAGCGATAGCAATAGGAACAGTAAGTACGATAATAAGTATATTAGTTCCAATATTAACAGCATTTACGGCTATTTCAACAGCATTACATATCTCATTATTACCACTTATCGTAATAATACTTTCTATAATAGCAGTTATAGCATTAATAGTAGTTGCTATAATGAATTGGGATTCTATAATTAGAGCATTAAAAGTCACTTGGGATTGGATTAAACAAAAAGCAATAGAAATATGGAATGCAATAGCAGATTTCTTTAAAAATTTATGGCAAGGAATATGTGATACTGTAAAGAGTGTATGGAATGTAATTAAAGAGTTCTTGAGTAACTTATGGAACGGCATATTAAATATAGTAAAAACAGTATTTAATGCAGTAGCAACATTTTTTAGTAATATTTGGAATGGAATTAAAAATGTAGTTTCAACAGTATGGAATGCTATAACAGGTACAATATCTAACGTAATAAATGGAATCAAGAATACTATTTCTAATGTATTAAATACAATTAAAAATATATGGAATAATATTTGGACAGGACTTAAAACAACTGTAACAAATATATTTAATGGCATATGGAATACAATTAAAAACATTATAAATTCTATTTTAGGTGGAATAGAAGGAATGGCAAATGGAGTTGTAAATGGAATTAATACAGTTGTTAAAGCCCTAAATAAATTAAAATTTGATATTCCTGATTGGATTCCAGGATTAGGAGGAAAAACATTTGGATTTAATATAGGAATGATACCAAGAGTATCAATACCAAGATTAGCTAAAGGTGGAGTATTAACAGAAGCAACAACAGTATTAGCTGGAGAATATTCAGGAGCTAAAACAAACCCAGAAATTATAACGCCACAAAATATAATGAGAGATACATTCGAAGATGTATTGTCTAATTATAGTGGAAATAATGATGATAGACCAATATATTTGACAGTAAATGTAGGAAATAAGAAATTAGGACAAATATTGTTAGAAGATTTAAGAGATAGAACAAGAAGAACAGGAAAAGACATAGAAGCTTTAGTAGGAGGATAAAAATTATGTTATGGAAATTAAATGGTAAATTAATGAAAACACCATCTACATATAAAGACAATATAGAAGACACAGACAATGATAGTTATACATCAAAAGTAACAGGAGCATTAATAGATAACCCAATAGCAATCGGAATGCTAAAGCTTGAAATGACTTGGGATTACTTATCAGAAGATGAAGCAGAAGAACTTTTGCAAGCAACATACCAAAATCCGATGATAGTAACAGTAAAATGTCCATCGGTTCAAGGTGGTATGTTAGAAAATGCCAAATTCAGAGTAAGTAAAAGAACAAGTGAAATGCATAAAACAGGTAATGATGAAGACACTTCCAAATCAAAATGGAAAGTGTCTTTTAATTTGATGCAAAAAGAATTAACAGCACAGCAAAAAGCAACAGTAAATAAAGCAAAGGGGTTGAGTTAATGTACGAAACAAGTAAAAAATGGAAACAAAATATATATGAAAACCCAGTTTGTGCAATGAACATTTATATAGACGATACACTAATAAATCCAGATTATATTTTGGAATTTAAAAAGGGTGGCAATGCATTTGAAGAAGAATTTTGTCTAGGTGGTACACCAAGTCAATACATTGAAATGAAATTATATAAAGATAAAATGCCAGAAACTCTTTCAAAAATAAGAGTGGAATATGGCATTTTAATAAATCACGCATTAACAGTATCAGAAGTAAATGCAATGATGGTTGGAACATTAAATGGAATACCAGTCAAGAGCCTAACCAAAAATGATAGTAGTTTCGAAATGATACCAATACGGAGTCTATAATGTAGATGATTACACAGACAATGATGATAATACAATAACAATAAAAGCACTAGATAATATGATTAAATTTGAGTTTAATTACGATGGTAGTGAATTAATATCAAAAGGCGAAGCAACTCTTTTACAAGTTGCACAAGATATCTGTAATAAAGCAGGAGTAGAATTGGGTTCTACTTCTTTTTTAAATTTAGATAAAAAGGTCTCTGTCTATGACAATACTGTAACTGCAAGAGAATATCTAAGTTATATTGCTGAAAGTGCTGGTTGTTTTGCTTGTATTGATAGAGAAGGAAAATTATGTTTTAGAGAATTTTATCAAGATGAAACAGAAATTCCACTTGAAATGTTTGGAGAATACAAATGGGGCGAAGAATTTAAAATTTCAAAAGTATCATATGAAGATGGCGTTAGAAGTTTTAAATTTGGAGATGACACAAGAAATAATCTTTGGATAAATCAAGAAAATATGTACATTGTTGACGAAGACCAAGTTCAAAAAATTTATAACAAAATAAAAGGCTTAACAGTAAATACATTTGAAGGAAAAGTAATAATAGATCCTGCTATAGACCTTGGAGACAAAATAGTTATAAATGGTAAAAATGTTATTTATCAAGGTGAAATGTCATTAGAAGGAAAATTTATTGCACAAATATCAAGCAAAATACAAATAAAACAAAAAGAGGAAACAACAGTAAAAAAAGAAAGTCAAAAAGTTGTAAATAGAAGAGTTCAAAGCAGAATAGACCAAGCAGAAGGGACAATTAAACAGTTAGTTGAAGAAACAACTGAAAATTCTAAAAAAATAACAAAGCATGAGCAAGATATAAATGGAATATATCAAAGAATATCGGATATAGAGGATTTAACAAACGATATAGAAGGGATAAATACAGTTATATTAGAAAATTGTATAAAAGGAAGACTGCTAGAGCTACATATATATGGAAACAATACAGTATTTAAGTATTTATATCCAGGAGACACATTATCACCAGGTGATAACTTATATCCATTTGGAGATAGCAGAATAGTAGTAATTGATAAAGATAATAATCAAACTACTTATGAATTAGGTGTATTAGACGTATTAAGACAAAACAGTGAAATATGTGATGAATATGTATTAGAAGATGGAGAAGCAAAAGTAATAAGAAGAGTAAACGAAGATGGAACAACAAAAGCCAAAGAAACTGTAGAAGCTTTAGGTAAATTTGAAATATTACTAAAAGAAGGAAATAATACAATAACTATTCAAAATTATACAGCAAAAATAAAAGCAAAATGGGCTATAAAGAGTGACTACACGGATGTATTTGCAACTAGAGTTGAAATGAACTCAAGCATAGAACAAACAGCACAGGAAATAAATTTAGAAGTCAAAAAGAAGGTAGATGAAAATGAAATTATTTCAAAAATTAATCAAAGTGCTGAACAAATTAGTATTGAAGCAGACAAAATCAGCCTTAAACGGAAAAATATTAAATTTAACAGACAATATGGCAATATCAAGTAAAAATTTTAATGTTGATAGTAATGGAAATATGAGTTGTACAAGTGCAACTATAAAAAATGGAGATTTCTTTGAGTTGACCTCAAGTGGCAAACTTAAAATAAAAGGAAAAGGAACAGCAAACGATTTATTTAGAGTAGAGGAAAATGATTCAAATAATTTTACATATATACAACCAGTTGGGATTGGGATAGTTAATTCTTCTGGTAATAGAATTGATTTACAAGCTGGAAGCTCAAAATCTGCAATTTATGTAGATGGACAAGGTGGTTCAACAACTATACTTAATACTGGAATAACAACACCTACATTGACACAAACATCAAAAGAAGAAAGCAAAAAGAATTTTGAAAAACTCAAAGATAATGCACTAGAAACAATAAAAAATATAGACATTTATAAATATAACTTAAAAACAGAAAAAGATACAGATAAGAAGCACATAGGATTTGTAATTGGAGATAACTATAATTACTCAAAAGAAGTAACAAGTACAGATAATCAAGGAGTGGATAATTATTCATTTACAAGTTTATGTTGTAAAGCGATACAAGAATTATCACAAGAAGTTGAAGAACTAAAAAAACAATTGAAGGAGGTAAAATAGATGACTAAAATTACTTTTAAAAATAATGGACAACCAGCTATAAATGATACGAATTTAAATAAAATACAAGATAATATTGAAAGTGATATTAATTCAAAAAATACAGCTGTAAATTCTAGGATTGATGGAACAGTGCTATACAATAATTCAAATGGAATATTTACAGGAACAGGCACGATAAATGATGACATATCTAAATACAAAAAAATACTTGTAGAAGTAACAGGATATACAATATATTCAACATTTGTATTTTTAGAACCAAGTAATAAAAAATTAAATTGTATTCTTGATACAGAAACATCAGAAAGTTATTACGTACCAAGTTCAATTATTTTCAAAATAGTAAATAAAACTGTGACAATATTAAAAAATACAACATTAGCAATAAACTCTACAGAGCAAGCATTAAGTGTTAATAATACATATTACAAACCAAAAATTACAAAAATAATAGGATATAAATAGGAGGTGCTTCAATGAGTGAAACAACAAATTTAAAATTATTTAAACATGATAATCCAGAAACAAACGAAGAACAATTTGATATAGGAAATTACTTAAATGGTAACTGGGATAAGATTGATGAAAATGTTGAAGAAGTTAATACTGAAATATCAAATATTAAAACAGAAAAAACAGAACTAGAAAAAGAACTAAAAGAAATGCAAGAAGATTATTATCAAACAAGTATAAGAGGACAAGCCAGTGGAGAATACATACATGTAGAAGACAGCAGTGGAGCAAGGTGCAAGATAGGAATTAGTGGGAATAGTGAGCAGGAGACGAGAAGTGGAAAGAATTTATTTAAACCTTTAAATTTTACAAGTAATGGAATAACAACAACATATGATAAAGACGGTGTAGGAACTATAAAAGGAACGTCGACTAATGCGTGGGCAAATATTTCAGCTAATGTTATATATTCATATCCTGCTGGAAATTATGTTTTGTCTATTGATAAAACCAAAACATTTAATATACATTTTAAAGGCATATATACTGATAAAGAAATATTTGAATTTGTGATTCCTGCGGGTTCTAAAACAAAAAATGTGGCATTTAAAAAAGAAGTATATAGTATGTATGCTTTTATAAGTAGTTTTGCAGCAGGAACAACTTTTGATGACACAATAAAAATTCAACTAGAAAAAGGCTCTACTGCAACTGATTTTGAACAATACGGAATAAGCCCAAGTCCAGATTATCCAAGTGAAATAAAAACAGTAGGTAGTAATGTAAATTTATTGGATAAAAGTAAGTTTGTTTTTAATAGAGCTCTTAATAATGACACTGGAGAAATAAGAACATCAACTAGTGGAAATTGGTATGGTACAGAAGAATATATTGATTTTAGAAAATATGCAGGTAAAACAATTTCTCTATCAAATAGAACAACGGTTGCCTTCTATGATACTAATAAAAAATTCATATCATATATTGCAGCAACTCAAAGTCCTACAGGAACAGTTCCTCAAAATACTGCTTATATTAGAGCAGATGTTTATAAAGATTATTACGATGTTGTAAAACTAGTTGAAGGCACAGAAGTAGGAAAATACAGCAAATATGGTATGGGTTCAGTTAAGTTAACTAAATGTAATAAGAATATACTAAGATTGCCAGAAGTAACTGAAAAGGAAATAAATGGAGTAAAGTATTCAATAAGAGAAGGAAAATTATATTTAAATGGTATAGCAACAGCAGATACAAGAATTGATATACCAATAAACTTAACTTTAAGAACTGGAAAATATACACACAGTAGAAATAATATTGAAATAAAAAAAATATATTTATCTTTAGATAATATAAACCATACAATGTTAAATAATAATTTAACAGAAAAAACGTGGGAAACAACGAAGGATACAAATTATACAAATTATTTAATATGGTTTAGTAAGACAGAATTTAATAATATTATTTTAAATTTACAAATAGAAGAGAGTATAATAGCAACACCATACAAAGAACATCAAGAACAATCATACATAATGCCAGTTCAAAAAGAAATGCTAGAAGATGACTATTTTGATTGGGATAATGAAGAAGAAGTACATACGTGGAATAAATTAGTTCTGACAGGAGATGAAGCGTGGGTAAGAGAGGCAACAACATCTGCTGGATATAGATTTTTTATGAATCCAAGTCCAAGTGCAAGATTTAATAATGATGCAAAGAAAAATGTTTTTTGTGATAAACTTAATAGAAAGACAGCCAATGAAACTTGGCTAGGAAATGAGGGAATATCTGCTAGTAAGAATATTCAAATATATTTAAAAGAGTATTCTACTAAAACATTAGATGAATTTAAAACGTGGCTAAAGGAGCATGTGCTAACAGTTTATTACAAATTGGCAACACCAACTCGCCTAAAATTTACAGATGACCAGAAATCAGTAGCAAAAGAACTAAATAACGCAAGAACATATAAAAATGTAACAAACATAACAACAGATAGTAAAGCAATACTAAGCTTAGACTATGTAAAAGACCAAGAGACACAAAATCAAAAAATGCAAAATGAAATAGACGAAATAAAGCAGTTGTTAAGTACAACACAAACAAGTGCAATGCTATTAGATAACTTGCAGAAAGAAGTAGAAAGCGAGGTGGAATAAATGATAGTTGAATTATTAAAGAAACTAATAACAAAAAAATACTACAAAGAAAAAGCAGACATTGAAAACAAACTAAATGTATTTTACGCTATGAACAAAATCAGTGATGAAGAATATAGTGAATTAACATTACTCGTAGAAGATACATATGTAGAAGTTGAAGAGACTAACGAAGAACTAGCCAAGGAGGAAGAATAATGCAAGATACTGAATTAATTGAAAAAGTAGCACACTTAGAAGAACGAGAAAAGTCAAACACAAAGAGAATAGGAGACCATGACGAAAGAATTGATAAACTTGAAAAAACATATTCTATAATGGAAAAAATGGATTATAGAATGGGAAAAGTAGAATCGGCAGTAGAGAAGATAGACCAAAAGTTAGATAGTAATGTTTCAGAAATAGACAAAGAAAAAAGTAAGAAATGGGACAAACTAGTAGATTATATATTTTATTCTGTTTTGGCTGTAATATTAGGGCTTATATATATGAAATTAGGTTTAAAGTAGGAGGTGAGACGATATGGAAAAATTAAAAACAATAGCAAAGTATTTAACAAATATATTAGCAATAGTGAGTGCATTAGTAGCTGGAATAAATGCAGTTGATGGAATAACAATACCATGTGCAATACAAATAGTACAAGTTATTGCAGTAGTACAAGGAGTTATTGGAACATATTTGTTAGGACAAAAAGCAATAAATAATAAGGAGGAATAAACCATGGAAAAAGAAATTGTAGAAACAATGGAATTAGCCGAAGAAGATACAAGGGGTGAAGCAAATGAATAATATAGAAGAAAGATTATTAACAGTAAATCCATATAGTAGATGTGGAGAAAAACAAGGGACAATAAAAAACATAGTGGTACATTGGGTTGGAAATGCAGGAAGTTCAGCAATAGCAAATAGAAACTACTTTGAAAATCTAAGAATTACACATAAAACATATGCTTCAAGCCATTATGTAATAGGATTGAATGGAGAAATAATAAAATGTATTCCAGAGGATGAAATAGCTTATCATTCAGGTTCATATAGTATGAATAGAAAATCAATAGGAATAGAAGACTGTCATCCAGACTGGGACGGGAAGTTCAATGACAATACATATAATAGTTTAGTAGAATTATGTGCAGATATATGTAAAAGATATAATTTAGGTATAGACGCAATTATAAGACATTATGATGTAACAGGAAAAGAATGTCCAAGATATTATGTAAGAAATGAACAAGAATGGATAAAATTCAAAAATGATGTAGCAAATAAATTAGGACAAGCTACAACTACTGTAGCAGTACCAAAAGTTGAAGGGAGTGATGAGCCAGTGAGAAGATATAAGAATGGTTCAACAAAAGAAATTATATATGCAGATACAAGTTTAACAAAAGTAATAGGAAGTTTAAGCCCATATGAAGAATGTGATTGTTTTGGAATATTTAATAATAGACCAATGGTAAGATATAAAATAGACGGAACAAATAATTACAAGATAGGATTTGCTAAATGGACAGGTGGAGTTAGATAAAAAGAAGAGGTAAGTTGATTAATTTCAATTTACCTCTTTTTTGCGTTTTATGGCTTAAAATGAAGGTATATAATTACATTGATTGAAAATAAAAAAGGCTTAAAATTGATTTTGAAGAGTTAATTTTCGTTGAAATATCAACAAAAAATAAATTTATAATATCGACCTCATTCGACACACTAATTTAACATAATGTGCTATAATCTATGTAGAGGTGATGAAATATGAAAGAAGCATATAACAAATCACTACAAATGATAAAAATATTAAAAGTAAAAGATGAGGAAGAGTATAATAGACTACTAAAATATTATTTGGTATTATCATCAGAAAGTTTAAAAGCAATGTCAAAAACAAGAAGATTCAAGAAAATAATAAAAATAGCAAATGAGAGTGAATAATGTAAAACATCTCTAGCAATAATAAAGCTAGAGGTGTTTTTAAATGATTGTAGAATTAAAAATAAAAGAAATAAGAGAAAGTATGGGGATATCACTAAGAGAATTATCAGAAGAAACAGGAATAGAAAGACATAGACTAGCAGAAATAGAAGAAGATGTAGATAAAATATTATTTATAGAAATGTTAGTAATAGCAGAAAATTTGGGTAAAAAAATAACGGACTTATATGATACTAAAAACATAGAGCTACAATAGATGTAGCTATTTTTAGTGTAAAACCCAAAATTCGACAAAATATGACTTTTATAAAAGAAAAAGGCACTTTCATAAAACGTTTAAACATTTTGGTAAAAACTAGTATACAATAATTACATCAAAAGACGTCGGATGAAATAAATAACAGGAGTATAAAATGAAAATTGTCGAAGAAAAAAACGAAAAAATATTTACAAAAAATAATGGAAAGGGTATAATAAAGAAAAATAATAGTCTCTTATATGAAAATTGTAATTTTCAAAGAAATGAGGGATTAATTATGAAAAAAACAAAGTATATTGTGTCTAATAAAGAAATGGAAGAATTAATAATAAGTAAGGAACATTTTGAAAAATATTTTAATAAAAGAAATATAATTACAAGAGAAGAATACGAAAGATATTTAAAGATGAAATGATACTTGACAATAAAAATGAAAATAGTTATAATAAAAAAAATTAACACTTTTTTAACACTTTAGTTTTGAATAACTAAGGATAACTAAAAAGAACTAATTATAAAAAAAGCTGAAAAAACAGTGATTATAAAGCTTTGTAAAGATATAAAAATAGCTATTTTTTAATCATGGGTTCGATTCCCGTAGGGGTCACCAAAATTTTAAACTTTATAATTATTGTTATTAGGGATGTATACTAAATTTAACATTAAATATAATGCAGTAAATAATACAATAAATATTTAAAAGGGAGTAGCTTAAAATTACTAATCAACAGTCGCGATAAGAAATTATCTGGTTAGTAAGCTTAATAATTGATTTATTTATAATAGAGATAAAAAGTTAATATAAATCAAATAAAGTAAGTGAGACTTTTAAAGGAAAATTAGTAATATTAGATTATTAAATGATTTTTCTTTAAAAGTCTCATTTTTTATTGAAAGAACATTGTATAAATAAGACAGAAAAGTAAAAAATATTAAAAACAATGTTTATAAAAAGTCATAAAAATATTAATGTAAAAATACATAGTAGATTAGTATTTGGAAAGGAATGAAAATTATGGAAAAGAAAAGTTGGTGCAACAAAAAGATAGAAGAAATAGAAAAAGAGTTAAAAACAAATAGAGAGAATGGACTAAAACAAGAACAAATACAAGAAATAAGAAATGAGAAAGGTTATAATGAATTACAAGCAGCAAAAAAGAAGACTATAATACAAAGATTTATAGACCAATTTAAAGACTTTTCAATAATAGTTTTAATAATTGCAGCAATCGTATCTGGAATAGTAGGAGTAAGCCAAGGAGAGGGAATAACAGATACAATAATAATATTAATAGTTGTTATAGTAAATGCTGTAATTGGAGTGGCACAAGAAAGCAAAGCCGAAAAATCTTTAGAAGCATTACAAAAACTTAGTGACCACGCATCAAAAGTAGTAAGAGATGGGAATATGCAAGTAATTCCAGCAAAAGATTTAGTTACAGGAGATATTGTAGTTTTAGATACAGGAGATTATATTCCTGCAGATTTAAGAATTATAGAAGCAGTTAACTTAAAGTCACAAGAAAGTTCATTAACAGGAGAGTCAGTTCCAGTTGAAAAAATAGATGATGTAATAGAAGAAGAGGAAATAGGCATTGGAGATAGAAAAAATATGCTATTTTCATCAAGTTTAGTAACATATGGAAGAGGAAAAGGAATTGTTGTAGAAACAGGAATGACAACAGAAGTAGGAAAAATAGCAGGGATGATAAATTCAACAGAAAAACAAGAAACACCATTACAACAAAAATTAAATCAATTAGGAAAAACATTAGGAATTGTTGCAATAGTTATATGCGTTATTATTTTTGCATTAGGTTTATTACAAGGAAAAGAAGCAATTGATATGTTTATGACAGCAGTAAGTTTAGCAGTAGCAGCAATTCCAGAAGGATTAGTAGCTGTATCAACAATTGTACTTGCAATCGGAGTACAAAAAATGGTAAAGAAAAATGCAATTGTAAAAAGATTACCAGCAGTAGAGACATTAGGAAGTAGTACAGTAATTTGTTCAGATAAAACTGGAACATTAACACAAAATAAAATGACAGTAGAAAAAATCTTTTGGAATGGAGCAATAAGAGATGCAGAAAATATCCAAGATGATGAAATTGATGAGGAATTAACAAAGCTTGTATATGCTAATATGTTGTGTAATGATACTAAAATATCACAAGATGGTAATTTAACAGGGGATCCTACAGAAACAGCATTAGTTGATATGGCATTTAAACTTAATTTTGACCCAAGTATATATGATAGAATGCCAAGAGTAGAAGAAATTCCATTTGATTCAGATAGAAAATTAATGACAACAGTAAATAAAGTAAATAATAAATACATTGTGTATACAAAAGGTGGTATAGATGAAATTCTAAAAAGATGTAGTTCATATGAAATTAACAATGAAAAACATCAAGAACTAAAGGAATATATAAATCAGATAAGAGAAAAAAATGAAGAAATGGCAAGAGAGGCTCTAAGAGTTTTGGGTTGTGCATACAAAGAACTTGACCATAGACCTTCAAAAGAAGAAATGCAAGATATTGAGAAAGACTTAATCTTTATTGGAATGGTAGGAATGATTGATCCACCAAGAGAGGAAGCTAAAAAGGCTGTTGAAAAATGCAAAACAGCGGGAATAAAAACAGTTATGATTACAGGAGATCATAAGATTACTGCAACAGCAATCGCAAAGAAATTAGGAATCTTAGAAAATGAAGATGAAGCAATTACAGGTTCAGAACTTGAACAAATGAGTGATGAAGAACTAGAAAAAAATGTTAGAAAATATTCAGTATATGCAAGAGTTTCTCCCGAACATAAGGTTAGAATAGTTACTGCATGGCAAAAAAATGGCGAAATAGTTGCGATGACAGGAGATGGTGTAAATGACAGTCCTGCTCTTAAAAAAGCAGATATTGGTTGTGCAATGGGAATTGTTGGAACAGATGTAGCAAAAGAAGCGGCAGATGTTATATTAACAGATGATAATTTTGCAACAGTAGTTTCAGCAGTAGAAGAAGGAAGAAGAATATATGACAATATATTAAAAGTAATTCAATTTTTATTATCAAGTAATGTAGGAGAAATAGTAGTACTATTTTTTGCAACGTTACTCACACCACTATTTAGCAAATGGTTTGGAATAACAGATATAAATCATTTAGAAATATTATTACCAATTCATATTTTGTGGATAAATTTAGTAACAGATTCATTACCAGCATTAGCATTGGCATTTGATCCTGCGAATAGTGATATTATGGAGAGAAAACCAGTAAAACCAGGAAAAGGAATTTTTACAAAAGGAATGACATGGAGAGTAATTTATCAAGGAATTATGATTGGAGGATTAACTTTAGCAGCATTTATTATAGGATTAGCAACAACAAATGTACCAATAGATGGATTAACATTAGATGAATCTAAAATAGAAGTAGGTCAAACTATGGCATTTGTAACATTAGCACTTTCAGAATTGGTCCATGTATTTAATGTAAGGGATAATAAAAAATCTATATTTAAAACAGGAATAGGAAATAATATGAAATTAATTGGAGCAATAGCTGTTTCAGCAATGCTTATGTTTGTGATATTACTTGTTCCTGGATTAAGAGAAATATTTAGTATTCCAATACTACCAACTGAAAATATTTTAGAATTAATTGTTTTAATTTTTGCGCCAATAATTATTGTTGAAATATTTAAGTTATTAAAAATTAATACGAGTAAAGATGAATAAATAAAGAAGTAATAGAAATTAAAAGTGATAAGTTTAAAAAATAAATATAAAAAAAGTTACAAGTTTAAAAAAAATACTTGTACTTTTTTTATTTTATCAGTATAATAGATTTATGAAATAAAAAAGGAGATTATGTATAGAATGATTATAAGAGGAATATCTAAAGTAGGTAGAATAGAAAATTTAAAGCCAGTGAATTATTATGGTAGAGAAAATGATAAAAATTCTTCATTTACAGAATTAAAAAAAGATAAAAAAGGTGAACAATTTTTTGAAGATAAATTAAAAGAAAAAATGCAACAATTAGATAATAAAAAAAGTGATGAAGAAAAAGAAAATGTAAAAATAGTATCAAGTAGAGCGCATATAAAAAATATTATTTTAAGTCAGAAACCAATAATGCCAAAACATGAAGAAAATGCTCAAGCAAGAATGCAAAAAGCACAAAAAGCTTACAACATGGAAAATAAATCAGCTAGAACAAAAATGGAAGAAACTAATAACGAAAGTATAATAGAAGAAGTACAATCTAAAACAAAAAAAGAGGAAGTAAAAGAATTTAAAGAAAGTTTGAGTTCAAAACAAGAAAAAAGTGACTATGATTTAGCATTTGAAAAATTCGAAAGAATGTTAGTAATGAAAAAAGCCAAAGAAAATATAGAAAATCAAAAAAAGTCAAAAAGAGAAAATAAAGAGGATGAATTAGATAAAGACTAAAATAATATATATATAATAAACAAAAGAAATTTAAAATACATAGGAGGAATTAAAAATGTACGTATTCAATAGAATAACAGTAAATCCACAATTACCAAAAAGGATTGAAAAATTATCAGAAATATCAAATAATTTATGGTGGTCTTGGAACACAGAGTTTTTAAGACTATTCAAAAAAATAGACAGAGATTTATGGGAAAACTGTCAAAAAAATCCAGTAAAATTTTTGAAGCTAGTATCACAAGAAAAATTAGAAGAAGCTGAAAAAAATCAAGAATTTTTAAAAGAATATGATAAATTAGCAAAACAATTTGAAGATTATATGGATAGTAAAGATACATGGTTTGCTAATAAATATCCAGAAAATAAGAAAGATTTAATTGCGTATTTTTCAGCAGAATATGGATTGGATGAAACAATTCCAATATATTCAGGAGGATTAGGAATTCTATCAGGTGACCATTTAAAATCTGCAAGTGATTTAGGTATTCCATTAGTAGCAGTAGGACTATTATATAAAAATGGGTATTTCCATCAAAAAATTAATGGTTATGGAGAACAAGAAAATGAATATGTAGATTTGGAAATAAGTGATTTACCAATTCAACCAGTAAAAGATGAAAATGGTGTAGATATAATGATTTATGTAAAAATCCAAAATGAAAATGTATATTTGAAAGTATGGAAAATACAAGTTGGAAGAATAACATTATATCTTTTAGATTCAGATGTAGAAGTAAATAAACCAGAATATAGAGATATAACTTTAAAATTATATGGTGGAGACCAAGAAATGAGAATAAGACAAGAAATTGTCTTAGGAATGGGTGGAACAAATTTATTAACAAGAGTATTAAAACTAAATCCAACTATTTATCATATGAACGAAGGACACTCAGCATTTTTAATTTTAGAATTGATTAAAAATATAATAAAAGAAAAACAAGTATCATTAAGAAAAACAAGTATCATTTGCAGTAGCAAAAGATATTGCAAGTTCTAAAACAGTGTTTACAACGCATACACCAGTGCCAGCAGGAAATGACATATTCCCAGTTGAATTAGTTGAAAAATACTTTAAAGATTTTTGGGGAAGAATTGGACTTGATAGAGAAGAATTCTTAAAATTAGGAATGAAACCATGTCAAGAATTAGAACCAGGATTTAATATGGGAATATTAGCACTTAAAGTAGCTGGAAAGAAAAACGGAGTAAGTAAATTACATGGTGCTGTTTCAAGAGAACTATTTGGTGATGTATGGCCAGAAATTGCAGCAAATGAATCTCCAATTACATATGTAACAAATGGAATTCATACATGTTCATGGCTTGCACCAAAATTAAAAGAACTATATAACAAATATTTGATGCCATATTGGCAAGATCATATTCAAGAAGATAAAACATGGACAAAAATAAATGACATACCAGATGAAGAATTATGGAAAATACATCAAGAAAGAAAGATAAGATTATTAGATTTAGTAAAAGAAAGCACAACAAATAGATTAAAAAGATCAGGATATAGTTATGAGGAAATAAATGAAATAGTATCTAAGTTAAATCCAAATGCTTTAACAATAGGATTTGCAAGAAGATTTGCAACATATAAAAGAGCAACATTAATATTTAAAGACTTAGAAAGAATTACACAAATATTAAATGATTCAAATAAACCAGTGCAATTAATATTTGCAGGAAAAGCACATCCAGCAGATAAAGAAGGACAAGATTTAATAAAGAGAATTCATGAAATTTCTATGATGCCACAATTTAAAGGAAAGATATTTGTATTAGAGAATTACAATATAGCAATGTCTCGTTATTTAGTTAGTGGTGTAGATGTATGGCTTAATAATCCAAGAAGACCAATGGAAGCTTCAGGAACTAGTGGACAAAAAGCTTCTGTAAATGGAGTTATAAACTTTAGTGTATTAGATGGCTGGTGGGCTGAAGGCTATAATCAAGAAAATGGATGGACAATTGGAACTAATGCAGAATACAACTCTTATGAAGAACAAGATATAGCAGATAGCCAAAGCTTATATAGAACATTGGAATCTAAAATAATACCTACTTATTATGAAAAAGATAATAATGGATTATCAATAAAATGGATTAAAATAATGAAAAACTCAATCATTACAACAGGTGGAAAATATAGTACCTCAAGAATGCTTGCAGATTATACAAATAATTTATATATGCCACTATGCAACTTAACAAAAAAATATTATGAAAATGTAGATAATGTAGCAGAATTTAATTTATGGAAGAAAAATTTATATATTAATTGGAAAGATATTAAAATAACACAAAAAAATAATTTAGACAATATAACAATTGATGCTGGAAATAATATTGAGGTAAAATGTGAAGTTGAACTTCCTAATGTCGATATTGAAAATATAGTTGCAGAATGTTATTACGGAAAAATATTAGATAATGGAATTGTTGAAAATGTAAGTATTATTCCAATGAAATTAACAAACAGAGACGATGAGAAAAAAACTTATGAATTTACAACTAAAATAGAGTTAAAAACAGGTGGAAACTATGGGTATACATTTAGAATAATGCCAAAACATGAAATGATATTGGATTCTGAGAATCTAAATCTTGTAAAATGGGTTACAAAATAGAAAAAATTATTAGTTATTAGAATATAAAAATTTTATTAGTATAAATTATAAAAAAATTGGTATATATCCTTAAAAGGAAATACCAATTTTTTTATAGCTGAAAGTCAATAGTTGTGGTGGAAAACTTTGAAAGTTTTCTAAGATTCCTATAATTTAAATTTTTACAATTTTATTTGTAAAATCTAAATTTCCAAAAGAATTATTATCAAATGCAATAGAATAAACATCAGTAGCAAAAACATCCTTATCAAACATATTTAGTAAAACTTTATCAGAATTACTATCAACAAACTTTTTAACAGAAGTAATTAATGCAATATCAGGATTTTTGGCAGAAATTTCTGAAAGAAGAAATTTTCCATTTTCATTAAAACCAAGAACTCTAACATAAGGTAAAACATTTTTAGACATTTCCATATCATCTTTAGTAATTCCAAGTAAAGCATACAATAAAATTCTTTGGATACGAGTAGAAGTATATCTTTTTGATTTTACCAAATTTATAAGTTCACTAAGAGTATTACAAGAATTAGTAGCTTTTTTTATAGTGTATTCCAATCCTTCAGAAACATCAGGAAGATTTGCAATTTCTTCAATATCCATTTTTCTTAATACATAAATAATTTCTTTTTCAAAACAACTTAAACTAGGAACAATATGACCTTCATTTAAACAATTAGTTAAAGTTGAATATGAACTAGTGGGTATTAAATTTTTTATAGTATTATAATCTTTTGACAGAATAAGATTTCTAATAGCAGTTGCACTGGCAATATTATTTGTAATTGTAGTGCTATTGTAATCAGCTTCATACCTAGAAATACAAACAGGTTTTATAGAACTATTATATTTGTGTAAAGCTTTTAAATATTCAATTCCTAGAATATTATTAGGGGAAGACAAGATGTCTCTAATTGTAGAATTATTATTTTTTAGTTTTGAAGAAGAGATATTGTCTTTTAGTTGAAACCATTTAATTAATGCATTTTCACGAGCTTTAGGAAAAGATAATCCGGATTTTAATTCTTCAGATAATGCAATTTTAAAATCTTTTGGTTCATCGCATAAAATATTTGAAATATCGTTTAATAGATGAATATCAGAAGTTTCTGAACCAAAAGAAAGGTAATCAACTATCCCTAAAGAAGAAAGTATTTTAATAGCTCCATCTGCAAAATTTTCTGCACTAGAAATTGAATATAAAACAGGAAGTTCAATAACTAAATCAATTCCATTATTTAATGACATTTGTGTTTTTGCCCACTTGTCTATAACAGAAGTAGAGCCACGTTGTGTAAAGTTTCCACTAATTATAGCAATTGTATAATCAGCATTAGTTAATTCTTTAGATTTTTGTAAATGATATAGATGTCCATTGTGAAATGGATTATATTCGGCTATAACTCCTAAGACTTTGCTCATGAAATTTTCTCCTTTCTTTGCTTGATAATGTATATGTCTTTTAAAAAAAATTAAGTTTAAAACTAATTAGTAAATGTTTATAAAAACTATAGACAAATTAAAGATAATATTGTAAAATAATATGCATAGGAAATTGATAATTAGTGGAACGGTTTTGCCACCCCAATATTATACGATTTATCGTAAGAGAGGTGGTAATGTTTATGTTTAAAGTGATACTATTTTTAATATTATCTTTAATGTTTTCTTTAACATTAAACGTTGCCTTGATGTCAGTTCTGTATAAGAACTGGATAAATGAGCAACTACATAAATAAAAAATAAACCATTCTACTTTTGACGGAGATGAATGGTTTATAAAGCATTCTCTGGCAAAACCGTATCTAACGGATTTGCCATTTCCTATTAATATTATACTCTAGTTATAATATCAAAGTCAATAAAATATAGGAATTTATTTTCAAAAACAAAAATAGCACAAAATAATTGTTATATAAGGATTTATAGGTAACCTTTTAAAAACCTAAATATATAATACAAGGAAGATAGATAAATGGAAAAAGTAGTAATTTATACAGATGGAGCATGCTCAGGAAATCCAGGACCAGGAGGTTGGGGAGCAATTCTTATGTACAAAGATATAAAAAAAGAAATTTCTGGTGGAAAGAGAGATACAACAAACAATGTAATGGAATTAACAGCAGCACTAGAAGGATTAAAATTATTAAAATTCCCATGTGAGGTAGAACTATATAGTGATAGTGCATATCTTGTAAATGGATTTTCACAAGGTTGGATATATAATTGGCAGAAGAATAATTGGAAAACTGCAAGTAAAGATCCTGTAAAAAATAAAGAAATATGGGAAGAAATTTATAAAATGACAAAAATACATAAAATTAATTTTATAAAAGTTAAAGGACATAGTGATAATGAGTATAATAATCGTTGTGATGAATTAGCAAGAAATGCAATAAAAAGTTTATAACTATGTAATAGAAATGTAATATTTTTTTTCGACATTTTTTATTGAAAAAAGCAAGTAAGTATTTTATAATAAATTTGTATTATATTGTAAACGAGATTTAGAATATTAATAGGTACGAATGAATAAAAAATGGAAGGATGTATATAAATGGATACATTTGCAGATTATATTTTAAACGAAAAAAATTTAAGTTCAAAAATTGAAATTACATATTATTTAGCTAAAAAAGAAAAAATATTTTTCGACAAATCAGTAATTTTTAAAACAGAGTTAGCAAGATTATTTTTAAAATATAACCACTTAGAGTTAGATGATAATTTAATATTAACAGCATGTTTATTGTATGGGTGTAAGAAAATACAAAATTCAAGAAATGAAAATGAAATAAAATTATATACACAGAACAGTGCAAAATATTTAAGAACATTGGGATTTGATAAAAGATTTTGTAAAATATGTGAAGAAGTAAATCGATATAGTGGTAGTATGCCAAGAGAAAAAGAAAGTGATGTCTTAGAGTTAGTGGATCAATTTGGTGGGATGTTGCTAGATAGACCGGAAAGAATTGGATTCGAACCAGATGAAGCACTTGTACTATTAGAACATCGTAATTTAAAAGATGAATATAATAGATATGCAAAAACTTTTGAAGAATTTATTAATTTACTTCAAGAAATAAATATAAAAGATTCAATAGAAATTAAAGCTCTAAAAAAATTGGTAAAACTCTACAATGAAGATACAGATTTAATAACTTTTATAAAAAACGTTGTAGAAGAATACGAAACACAAATTGATTTATTATTAAATAAAAAATATAAGAATATTGAAAGTCAAATGTTTAATGAAGATAATAAAAATAAAAATAGAGCGATGTTTACAGAGGAAACCACAATTAAACTTTTAGGGGATTTGAAAAAACAAAATATAAATTTAGACGATGTAACAGAATCTTAGAGGCAATAGTAAGAGTTAAAATAAGAAAGAATGATAATTAGATTATATTAAGATTAGATAAAAGGAAAATTGATAATAAAAGATTAAGAAAGAAAGAGGAATAAAATGTACGAAATTTTTGCAGATTTACATGTTCATATAGGAAGAGCAGAAAATGGGAAACCAATAAAAATAACAGCAGCAAAAAGTTTGAATTTTGCTAATATAGCCAAAGAATGTGAAGAAAGAAAAGGAATTCAAGTAGTAGGAATTATAGACTGTGCATCACCATATGTAATAGAAGATATTGAAAACTTTTTAAAAACAGGAGATGCATATGAATTAAAAGATGGAGGAATTATTTATAAAGATAAAGTCTGCATACTTTTAGGAAGTGAAGTAGAAACATCAGAAGTAGGAAGAAATGGAAAATGTGGAGCAGCACATAATATTTGTTTCTTTCCATATTTAAAAGACATAAAAGGATTTTCAAATGAAATGAGTCAACACATAAAGAATATAACATTAAGTACTCAGAGGTCAAATATATCAGGATATGAATTGATTGATATAGTAGAAAAATATAATGGGATTTTAATACCAGCTCATATATTTACACCATTTAAAAGCTATTATGGAAATTGTACAGATAGATTAGAAAATATCTTTAAAGAAAAATATGATAAAATATTTGCAGTTGAATTAGGACTAAGTTCAGATACATTTTTAGCAGATGAAATTTCTGAATTAGAAAGTAAAACATTTGTAACAAATTCAGATGCACATTCATTGCCTAAAATTGCTAGAGAGTACAACAAAATGCAAGTAGAAGATATATCTTTTAAAGAAGTTGTAAAAGCTTTAAAAAATGAAGATGGAAGAAAAGTTGTGGCAAATTATGGGTTAGATCCAAAACTAGGGAAATACCATAGAACTTATTGTGATGATTGCCAAAGCACAATAGAAACAAAAGAACCAATTTCAGTATGTCCAAAATGTGGCAGTAAAAATGTGACATTTGGAGTTTTTGATAGAATAGAATTGATAAAAGATAAAAAAGAAACAAAAAGCCCAGAAAATAGACCACCATATATATACCAAGTTCCATTAGGATTTATTCCTGGAGTTGGTGGAAAAACAATAGAAAAATTATTAGATAATTTTGAAACAGAAATGAATATATTACACAAATTATCAGAGGATGATATAGAAGCAGTTGTTGGTTCAAAAGTTGCAAAAGCAATAGAACGAGCAAGGACAGGAAATGCAAAAGTTCAATCTGGTGGTGGAGGAAACTACGGCAAAATTGTCCCAGGGGGACGGTTCTTGTGGGACAAATTTCGTGCACGAACAAAGACGCGGACTTTAAAAAGTTTAAATAATTATAAATGTTATTAATGTCCGCTTTTTTCTATTAAATAGGTAAAAAAGAGAAAATTTGAAAAATCAGAGTTTCTCTTTTTTTGTTCTAAAAATCTCCTTACCGAATACACATTATGTATAAAAGTTAAATAGATACAAGGGGGAGAAAATGAAAAAACACAAGAGATTAGCAATAAAAGATACAATTTTTACACATGTACAGAACAACAGCAAAGAATACATAATAGTAACATTAATATTCATAATAGGACTATTTTTAGGAGTTATGTTTATCAATAATATTTCAGAGTCTCAGATGACAGAAGTAAGTTCATATTTAACAAATTTTATAGAAAAATTAAAAAATACGGAAAATTTGAAAATTGGAACTATGTTAAAAACAACAATATTAGAAAACACTGTGTTAGCAATTACCCTGTGGTTTTTTGGAACAACAGTAATACGGAATACCCATAGTTTTTGGAATTGTATTATATAGGGGATTTTGTTTGGGATATACAATTTCTACAATTATTATAGTTATGGGACTTTCAAGGGGAATGATATTTACAGTAGTTTCGCTAGTTCTACAAAATTTATTATTCATTCCAGCAATTATAGCAATAGCAGTTAGTGCCTTCAAATTATATAAATCAATAGTAAAAGATAGAAATAAAGAAAACATAAAAATAGAAATTATCAGACATACAATTTTTTCATTAATTATGTTATTAGTATTATGTCTTGCTTCAGTAATTGAAATTTTAATTTCCACGAATTTATTGAAAAAAATTGTAAAATATTTTTAAAAATCTCTTTACTTTTTTTAAATAGTTTGATATAACATATGTTAGTTTATGTAAATAAAATATTTTGAATTAGGAGTAGGGGAAAATGGAGAAACAATTAAAACTTTTTTTTGAATTTTTAGAAAATGATAAAAAATTATCAAACAACACATTACAATCATACAAAAGAGATTTAAAACAATTCAGAAGATATATCGAAGGCTGCGAGGTTCCATATAACAAAGTAGACGAAGAAGTAATGACAAATTATATTGAATATTTAGAAGAATTAGGAAAAAAACCTTCTACTATTTCAAGATGTATTGCATCAATTAGATCATTTTATCAATATGTAGTAAAAAGAGGAAAAGTAAAAAAAGATCCAACAAAAAATATACAATCACCAAAAATAGATAAAAGAGTTCCTTGTGTATTAACATCAAATGAAGTTGAATTATTATTAGAACAACCAAAAGATGTTGACTTAAAAGGAATAAGAGATAAAGCAATGTTAGAATTTGCATATGCTACAGGAATGAGAGTAACAGAAATTATATCATTAAATATTGACGATATTAATTTTGAAGAAGGATATGTAAATTGTAGACATGCAAATAAGCCACGTATTATACCATTAGGAAAAATGTCATTAAAGGCATTAAAAGAATATACAGAACAAGCAAGAGGAATTTTATTAAAAAATGATGAAGAAAAAGCATTATTTGTTAATGTTAATGGTCAAAGATTGACAAGACAAGGGTTCTGGAAAATAATAAAATATTATAAAGAACAAGCTCATATAACAAAGGATATAACACCACACGTATTAAGACATTCTTTTGCAACACATTTATTACAAAATGGAGCTGATTTAAAATCTATTCAAACAATGCTTGGACATTCAGATATTTCATCTACTCAAGTGTACATGCAATTTCAAGATGAAGGAATAAAAAATATATATCAAAAAGCTCATCCAAGAGCATAATTAAAACTAGTCAATGAGGATTACTTGTTGGCTAGTTTTCTTGTGTGCAAGAATTAAATTTAAAGTACGATTTATTATTATATTATAAAAAATTGTAGAAAAGTAAATTATGTTATGGTAAAATAAAGATATAAAAAAATAAAATTTAGGGGAAATAAAAAATGAAAAAAAAGATAGTTTTTATGATAACAACAATAATCATTCTGGCAAGTTCTTTGCTATTTTATAGCAATATACAAGCTACAAATAAAACACTTAAATGTAATATAGAAGTAGACAAAACAGAAATAAAACAGGGTGAGGAAATATCAATTATTTTAAAAATGAATAATGAAAACAATATGAATGCTTTAAAAGCAAAAATAAATTATGATAATGATATTTGGGAAGAATTAGAACAAAGTAATTTTATAACAAAAGATGGCTGGGAGAATGTAAAATATAATAAAAATAATAAAGAATTTATTATAATAAATAAGCAAGAAACAATAAATCAAGATATACTAGAAGTAAAATTTAAATCTAAGAATAATGCTAAAGTTAATAATACAGAAATAAAAATAGAAGAAATAGTAGCAGCAAATGAAAATGAAGAAGTAACAAGTGAAGATTTAGTACAAAAAATATCAATAAAAATAAATGAAAATTCAATAAAAGAAGATAAACCAAGTAATTCAGAAGATAATAGTACTTCTAATAAAACTGAAAAAAATGAAAATACAATTAGTACAGAAGAAAATAATAATAATATAAGTAAAAAAGAAAATAACATAGATAATACAATAAAAAACAAAGATAAAGATGAAAAATTACCAAGTATATTTCCAAAAACGGGGAAAAGCACTAGTATATTAATTATTGGCATTATATTAGCTGTTATATCTTGTATAATATCAGGCGGATTGTATCATAGAAATAAAAAAATAGGAAAAATGATGATAATGTTCATAGTTGGAGGAATATTAATTAGCTATGGAACAGTGTTTACAAAAACAGATATATTTGTTGGAGATATAAATCAAAGTTCTGTTATAGATGATGAAGACATAGAAATAATGCAAGAATATTTGATAAAATTAAAAGATATAACATCATTAGAACAAGCAGATATGAATGGTGATAACAAATTAAGTATAATAGATTTATCATTATTAATAAAAAAACAAAAAGAATGTCCATATGATAAAAATAATGTAACTAATATAACTTCATGGTCAACTGTGCCAATGGTTTCAAAGGAGTTATTACAAAAACAAGGAGTAACAACAGGAGGAGAAGGTTGTCAATGGCCAATTGGAATGGCGATAAGTAAAGACGGCAAATTACTATTATATGGAACAGATGTAGGTGGAATATATCGTTCTGAAGATGGAGGTAAAAATTGGGAACAATCAAATTCAGGATTGCAATCAAGAGGAGTAGGAGCATTTTCGATAGACCCTAAAAATCCATCATATGTAGTTGCTGTTGGAATAAATAGTTCACCATTTAATACAAATGGATTATATATTTCAGAAAATGGAGGAAAATCGTGGAAATTTACTAAAATGATGTTAGTAAAAGGACATAGAGACATAAGAGAATCAATTGCCTATGATGAATCATCATACAATCAAGAAAAAAATAGATGTATGGTTGCATATTGGTCAACAGCATATGAGTTAGAAGATAATTATTTAGAAGAAAATGAGAAAGGATTATATAAAACCACAGATGGTGGATATACGTGGAACCTTATAAATTCGGATTTAAGTGATGGAACTATAAAAATAAACCCTTATACAGGTGATGTATATGTTTCAAGAAAAGATGGAATATATTATAGTTCAGACAAGGGAGAAAATTTTGAAAAAATAGTAGATGACTCTATTACTGGATTTGATTTAATAGCACAAAAAGACCAAAAAATAAATATTTATTACTGTAATAATGAAGGTGCATATATTTCAAAAGATGGAAGAAATTTTGATAAAATACAGTCAAGTTCATATCCAACAAAAGGACCAATGAATATAAAAGTAAGTCCAATTAATTCAAACAAAATGATATTAATAGATAGGCAAGGGACATATCAAAATTATCCATATTATAGTACAGATGGTGGAAAAACTTGGAAAAATTCTACATTATCAGATGAATTGAGTTTTATGCCTTACAATAATAGAATGAGCATTCCTATGTGGAGTCCAATTGATGAAAATAAAGTATGGATACATACTCAAGGTGATTATGCAAGTTCAAGTGCAGATAGTGGAAAAACATTTAAATGGGATAGTAATGGAATTACAGGAATATTAAGTGGAGGAAATGTTCATTATAATGTCTATAATCCAGATATTATATATTTTGGTTCACAAGATTATGATGGTTGTGTAACAACAGACGGAGGAAAAACATGGAAATATATTAGTATGTCAGGACATAGATGGGGTGGCTTCTGTTATGGTGGATATGCAGTAGATGAAAATACATATTTTGTGGGAGTATCAGATGCATGGCATGATTCAAGAAAATTAAAAATAACATTTGATGGTGGAAAAACAATTATAGATACAGGAATGTATTTTACAAAAGAAAATATAAATGCAGGAATAGAATCATCATATCAATCACCAACAAATCCAAAAGTGTTATTTGCATGTGATTTAAGAAGTGAAGATGGAGGACATACTTGGGCTAAAATGAAAGGATGTATAAATGTTTATACACATAATCCAAAAGGTCAAAAAGAATTATATGGAATGGATGAAACTGGAAAATATATTGTAGTATCTTATGACGAAGGAAACACATGGCAAAAAGTAAATAAAACAGAATTTATACCAAATTCTAAATATGCATCTGTACATATATTGGATGTTGCATATGATTGGAAAAATGAAGTAGCATATGCTGCTTGTGAGGGTGGATATTTGTATAAAACATCAATAAAAGATGGTAGCATAGAATGTGTATTAAATAGTTATGTTAAAGAATATAAAAGGGCACCTGTAAATTTAAAAGGAGGATATAGCATTGCTAAAGTTGCAGTTGACCCTATTGACCCTAATATAATTTACTGCGGTGGAGCTGGAAATACATTTTTAAATGATTGTGCATTATATCGTTCTGTAGATGGTGGAAAGTCTTTTCAAGTAATAACGAGTAATACAACAAATTCTATTATAAAACAAGGAAGACAAGGTGGATTTGAAACAAATTCTTTAGAAGTTAATCCTAAAACAGGAGAGCTATTGTTTGCAGGAGGATGTTTTGGAATTAGTAAATTGTCTCCTCCATATAAGGTAAATAAATAAAGAACAAAAGCGGGCATTAATAATGACATTTGTATTAGTCATAATATTTTAAAGCCCGCATATTTATTTATATTATTGTTTAGGAGTATTCAACAAAATAAAATTAAAACTATTAAATTGTAAATTCATATGTTATTACTACTTATAAAGTAGAGTAATTTTATTTCCAGTTTTTTTAATAAAACCTTCATCTTTAAGACTTTTCAATTCTCTCATCATAGCACTTCTATCTACACTTAGATAGTCAGCTAAATCTGTTAAAGAAAAAGGTAAAGCAAAAGTTCTACTTAAATTTCTTGTGGATAAAATATTAAAATAACCACGTAATTTTTCTCGAATAGAACGCTTTGTTAAAATTTCAACTCTTGTATTTAAAAGCATTATTTTTTCTAAGATAAGTGAAGAAAAATTTTCAGATAGAGTTTGATGAAATTTACAGTTATTTCTGCACTTTTGATGAATATTATCATAGCTAAAAAATAAAATATCACAGTTTTTTTTGGCTTCAACAGATAATTCGTTATTTGTTGTAACAATGTAAAAAGCTTCGCCAAATATGTCATTTTTAGTAAAGTGTTCAATAATTGTTTTATCACCATTTAAATCATATCTTACTAAATCAGCTTCACCGCTTAATAAGATACAAATCTGATTTCTTTTTTCTATATAAGTTGTTATAGTATGTCCTTTTTTAAAAGTTTTTCGTTGAATGCTTTTACAATTTTGTGTAAAATCTTTTAAAAATTTTTCTGTATCTAATTTAGAATTCATTTTAAAATCAGTCCTTTTTGTAATCTTATATTATAAAATAGAATATAAATATATGTAATGAGCTCATACATATTATTGTTATACCCGAATATAATGTTATTTTTAGCATTATATAACAAAATAGTTGCAATTGCAACAAAAACATTGTAATAAATTTGTAATAAAACTTTTAAACTTAGAGAGAAGCGAAGAAAAAAATGTCAAAAAATCTTTTTTTATATTTGTTGCATTTGCAACAGAAAAAATATAATCTTGATATATAATAAACACATAAAAATTGAAGGAGGAAATGCAAAATGAAAATAATCAAGAGAGATGGAAGAGTTGTAGATTATGACAGACAAAAGATAGCAGTAGCAATTGAAAAAGCTAATGGAGAAGTAAGAGGAAGAGAAAAGGCATCTAAGGAAGATATTAAAGAAATAATTAATTATATTGAAGACTTAGATAAGAAGAGAATGTTAGTAGAAGATATTCAAGATATAATAGAAGAACAACTTATGGAAAAGGGAAAATATGAGTTGGCTAAAAAATATATTGTATATCGTTATAATAGAGCATTAGTAAGAAAAGCAAATACTACAGATGAATCAATTTTAGGATTAATAAGAAATGAAAATAAAGAATTGGCAGAGGAAAATTCTAATAAAAATACATTACTTGCTTCTACACAAAGAGATTATATTGCTGGAGAAGTATCAAGAGATTTAACAAGAAGATTGTTATTACCAGAAAAAATAGTAAAAGCAGATAAAGAAGGAGTTTTACATTTCCATGATGCAGATTATTTTGTACAACCAATTTTTAACTGTTGTTTAATTAATATTGGAGATATGCTAGATAATGGAACAGTAATGAATGGAAAATTAATTGAAAGTCCAAAGAGCTTCCAAGTTGCATGTACTGTAACAACACAAATTATTGCAGCAGTAGCAAGTAACCAATATGGTGGACAATCAGTAGATTTAAAACATTTAGGAAAATATTTAAGAAAAAGCTATAATAAATATAAGAGTAAATTAGAAGCAAAATATAAAGGAAAATTATCAAATGATACAATAGAAGATATTGTACAAGAAAGATTAAAATCAGAATTAAAAGCTGGAGTACAAACAATACAATATCAAATAAATACATTAATGACAACAAATGGTCAATCTCCATTTGTAACATTATTCTTAAACCTTGAAGAAGGTGACCCATATATCAAAGAAAATGCAATGATAATAGAAGAAGTTATTAGACAGAGATATGAGGGAATAAAAAATGAAGCAGGAGTTTATGTAACACCAGCATTTCCAAAATTAGTATATGTGTTAGATGAACATAACTGTTTAAAAGGTGGAAAATACGATTATTTAACAAAACTTGCTGTAAAATGTTCTGCTAAAAGAATGTATCCTGATTATATATCAGCTAAAAAAATGCGTGAAAATTATGAAGGAAACGTATTTAGCCCAATGGGATGCAGAAGTTTCTTATCACCATGGAAAGACGAAAATGGAAACTATAAATTTGAAGGAAGATTTAATCAAGGTGTTGTAAGTATTAACTTACCACAAGTTGCATTAGTATCAGAAGGTAATGAAGATAAATTCTGGAAATTATTAGATGAAAGACTAGAACTATGTAAAGAAGCTTTAATGTGCAGACATTATGCATTATTAGGAACACACTCAGATATAAGCCCAATACATTGGCAATATGGAGCAATCGCAAGACTTGCAAAAGGGGAAAAAATAGATAAATTATTATTTGGTGGATATTCAACAATGTCTTTAGGATATATAGGAATATATGAAATGACAAAAGTTATGAAAGGAGTATCACATACAACACCAGAAGGACATGATTTTGCACTTAAAGTTATGAAACATTTAAAAGAGACAGTTGATAAATGGAAAAAAGAAACAAATATCGGATTCGCATTATATGGAACACCTGCAGAAAGTTTATGTTACAAATTTGCACGTATAGATAAAGAAAAATTTGGAACAGTTAAAGATGTAACTGACAAAGGCTTCTATACAAACTCATACCATGTAGATGTTAGAGAAAAAATAGACGCATTTGATAAATTATCATTTGAAAGTGAATTCCAAAATTTATCAACAGGTGGAGCAATATCATATGTAGAAATACCAAATATGCAAAATAATATACCAGCATTGGAAACAGCTGTTAAATTTATTTATGACAATATTCAATATGCAGAATTCAATACAAAATCAGATTATTGCCAAGTATGTGGATTTGATGGAGAAATTATCATAAATGATGATAATGAATGGGAATGCCCAAACTGTGGCAATAAAGACCATAGCAAAATGAATGTTGTAAGACGTACATGTGGATATTTAGGAGAAAATTTCTGGAATGCAGGAAAGACTAAAGAAATAAAACAACGTGTATTACATATGTAGTTAAAAATAGAAAGAGAAAGAAAAAAGGAGAAAAGGGAAAAAGGGGACGTTCCTTAAAATTCCCTTTTTCCCTTTCGTTTGAGGAAGAAAATTATGAATTATGCAGATATTAAAAAAATAGATGTAGCAAATGGAGAAGGAGTTAGAGTTTCAATATTTGTAAGTGGATGTAATCATCATTGTAAAGGATGTTTTAATGAATGTGCATGGGACTTTAATTATGGAAAAGAATTTACAGAGAAAGAAGAACAACAAATTATAGATTATATGGACCATGATTATATAGAAGGTCTTTCTCTTTTGGGTGGTGAACCGTTAGAACCTAAAAATCAAGAAGGATTATTACCATTAGTTAAAAAAGTAAAAGAAAAATTTCCAAATAAAAATATATGGTGTTATACAGGTTTTGATTTTGAAAATGATGTAATGGGGAAGATGGCTAAAAATAGTGAAACAACAAGAGAATTACTAAAATATATTGATGTTATTGTAGATGGAAAATTTGAAGAAGATAAAAAAGATTTAAAACTACAATTTAGAGGTTCATCAAATCAGCGTATTTTAGATGTTAAAGAGAGTTTAAAAACTGGAAAAGTAGTTAAAGAAATTCAATATAGGTAAAGTACATTGTTCATTGGGAGCTAGTAAATAGTTTTTCAATGAACTTTTTTAATAGAAATTGACAATTTATGTCAATCATGGTATCATGTTTAAAGTAAATATTATATATAAATTAAAAGCAAATTATTATTTCAAGAAAGGGAGGTAAATGCAATGAATATTGAATTACCAAAAGAATTTTCAATGGAAGATGAGCGGAAGGGACAAAAAGCATACATTGAAAATGGAATCTTAAAACTCACAAGACAAGTTAATTTTTCAATATTAATGGTAGAAATTTCATATCAATTAAAAGGAAAGGATAAATGTAGCTATTGTGGGAAAGAAGTTTTAGAAGAAGAAATTACAATAGATCATATGTTTCCAGTTAATTTTGGCGGTCCAACAATTACCAATAATTTAGCACCGGCATGTAAAGAATGTAATAGTGAAAAAGGAAATATGACAGTTCAACAATATATTACATTTTTGGAATCTAAGTCTATAGGTCTTGAGAAGGATTATCAAAGGTGCTTAAAAAAATATCAGGAAGGAATAAGAAAAAAAGGGTTATATCAAATTCCAAATGAATGGATTACAAATAAGGAAATAACAGATATAATTAATGTTATTAGCCTTACTGATGATTACAAAAAGAAGCGGTATAGATCTTTAGAAAAATATTATAAAGAATATGGAATTATTAAAAATCCAATTATAATTGATAAAAATTCATTTTTACTTGATGGTTTTTTGACTTTAATGGTGGCTAAAAATTATAATACTAAATCTGTTCCTGTAATTCAATTGGATAATGTGGAAACTATATTGTAATAAAAAAAGAGAAGGTATGTAAAGATTAAACTTTATATACCTTTTCTTTTTTAGAAAATTTTATCAAGGAGATAAACTCTATGGACCACAAAATCTATTTAATAATTGATTTCTGCATAAATTTTCAAAATCATCATTTAAAGATTCTAAAGAAATATTTTCATTATATTTTCTATCTAAGCAATATTTGATAATATAATCACAAAGTTCAGGATTTTTAGAAAGAAGAGGACCATGTAAATAAGTTGCAATAACATTATTTTTGAAAAATCCTTCTTCTGAATCTCCAAATTTATTACCATTACCAAATAAAACCTTACCAAAAGAATTTGAGATATCAAAAGTTTGTCCACCATGATTTTCAAAACCAATAACTTTTGTTTTAAAATTATCATTTCCTAAAATTGTTTCAACAACAATATTGCCAATACATCTCTTTTTTCTGTCAGGATTAGCAACAGTATAATAATCAAAAACTTCAAGACCAGGAATAAGATTTCCATCAACACCCTTGTAATATTTACCAAATAACTGATAAGCACCACATATTAATAAAAAGAATACTCCATTATCAACAGCCTCTTTAATATTATCTTTATATTGCACTAAATCCTGAGCCAAAATACTTTGCTCATTATCAGCACCACCGACCTGCAAAAACAATATCATAATCACAGAAATTAGGAGCTTCATCACCAATAGAATATCTATCAATTATAGCAGTATAGCCACGAGCTTCGAGTCTATATTTTAACACTTGAATATTACCATAATCCCCATAAAGTTCTAACATATCAGGGTACAAATACAAAATTTTGAGACAGTTGTTGGGACGTAGAGAATTTGTTTCATTTTCTTGTCGAATAGTGTCGAAATTTTTAGTACTTTCATTACTAAGTTCTATATTGTTTGTATAAGGAACAATTTCAATGTTATTAGACATAGTATTAAAAGCTTTTAAAGCATGTCTTGTTGGCTGTAATGATGTATAATTTGCAATAACATATTTTTTTGTATTAGTCTTATACAAAGCTTTTACTGCATCAGATATATCTAAATAAGGTTCAATTTTTGTAGAATCAAATCCACTAGTTTTAATTCTAATTGCAATATCATAAGCTCTTTTACCAGAAGTAATTATTCTTGAAACATTATTTAAATCATCAAAGTTAATATCCCAAATCCAAGAAACATCAAAGCCATCAGCAATATTATCATTTAAAACAAAAAGTAATTCTTTTTGTTCGTCATCTTCATTTAAAATACGTAAACTAACATTAGAGCCAGTAGGGTTTTTAGCTAAATTAATAATTGTCTTTATGCCATTTATTTCTAATTCTTCCAGCCTTCCATTATTTAAAGCAAAACTTGATAAAGCTTTTTTTACAAATTCTGTAGGAATATTATACAAGCTACAAGCAGTAATTACAGCAGTGTAATTATAAATTAAATAAATACTATTTCCACGTATTTTATAAGTTATATTGTCAACATCAAAACATTTATTTTTTAAATCTACATTACTTGCCAATTTGTAGATTTCATTGTCCCCAAAGTTACAATTAGGACATTTGAATTTTCCGACATGCGAATATTGATAATAATCATATTCTAATCTAGTTTTACAGAATGGACAAAATTTGCCTTCTCCAGCTTCTTTTATTTTATCAGTTGCAAATTCATATCTATCCACACTGAAATAATACACATTTTTATTTTCAGGATTAGCATTTCCAAGTCTTGCGACATTAGGGTCATCATTATTTAAAATTAAATTTCCAGTATAAGATTTTAAAAATTCATTAATTCTTAAAATTAATGATTCTACTTCACCATTTCTGTCTAATTGATCACGGAAAAAATTTAAAATTACTAATGTATCAAGTTTGAAATCATTGAATACTACTGGTATATAGCTTTCATCAACTTCAAAAACTAAATAATCTGCTTTGATTTTTCCTGTTAGTGTGCAATTTTTTAAAAGAGTTGATAAAATACCAGTTTCCATATTATTACCTTCAACATTGCTTACCACTTTATATCCAGCAGTTTTTAAGGTGTAACCAATGCAATTATTTGTCATGGTTTTGCCGTTTGTTGCAGATACAGCAATTACAGGACAACCTACTTTAAAGTGTTTAAATATTTCTGGATTCCAATCAAATGCAATTTTACCTAAAAGGTTTCCTCCATTTTTATGACATATTTTTAAAATAAAATTTAATATTTTCATTGCTAAAATAATAAAAAAATTTTTCATATAAATTACGTTCCTTTCTAGTTTTTAAAGTTATAAATAATTATGTGATTTTTAAATTTTATATATATTTCTATTTTTTTGATAAATCAATTGAATTATATCACAAGTATTTATAGGGGACAAGTAAAAAAGAAAAAGCATATAAAAATAATGCTTTTTTAGAAGATTTTATAAATTAAATTTAATCAGGATTTTGAATGTAATTATCTATAATATTTTTTAATTCATCAAAGTTTATATCTAAAACCATACATAGTGTAATTAGTTCAAAATCTTTTACACTTTTTTTGCCGGTTTCAATTTTATAAAGTTCAAATCTATCAAGTTCGATGCCCAATAATTCTAATTTATGTGATAATTCTGTTTTAGAAATATTTTTTTCTATTCGATGTTTTTCTATTAGTTCTCCTACAATATTTCTGCAACTATTAAATTTTTTCATTGAAATTCATCCCTTTCATATTAGTTCAAGAGTATATAAATAAGTAAAGGCTTGAGCTAAAAAATAAATTTTTAAAATAAAAAACTNNAATTTTTAAAATAAAAAACTTTATCTATTAATTTTATAATAAGTTTTATGGTATAGTGTGTATTAATAATTACACACTATAGTGCTATTAAAAATTTAAAAAGTTAATAGAAGGAGGAAAAAATGAAATTAGAAGTACGAAAGCAAAAGGAAACAAAAAATTATAATGTTAAAGAAAGTTTAATAATTAATGCTAAAGGAGTAACATTAATAGCATAAGTAATAACAATAATAATATTATTGATTTTATCAGGAGTAGCAATAGCAACACTAACAGGAGAAAATGGGTTATTTGCACGAGCAAAACAAGAAAAAGAAAATTATTCTATAAGTAGTGCAAAAGAAAAATTACAATTAGCAATATCAGATTTAATGGTAGAGCAAACAAGCAAAGGCGAAAATCTAACAAAAGAATATGAAACAAGTCCAGTTTCAATATTAGCAGAAACAAAGTTTAAACGAATATTGGCAGGATATTATCACAGTTTAGTAATAGATGAAGAAGGCTATTTATGGACTTGGGGATGTAATGATTATGGAGCACTAGGCGATGGAACAACAGAAAATAAAAAAATACCAGTTAAAATAATATATTAATACAAGATATATATATATAGTTAAATTAATAAGTTGGAATATAGTTTTAAAACGCATCCCAAATCAAGGATGCGTTTTAAAAAACATGGAAATTGTTTAAAGTCAATCAATTAAACTAATTTCATAAGCAATTTTTTCAAACCTTTTTTCAAGGTCTGAATCTGTTACACCATTTGCCAAAGCAAAAACTTTATAAAGCTGAAGAGCTTCTGCAATATTATCTTTTACAGAAAAATTTTGAATGTAATCATTTAATTCAATATATTTATTCATAAAAGATTTGGCATCAGCTTTTTGCTCAGGTGTAAGCAAAGAATTTTTTGGAGCATACTTTTTACCTTTAAATACTTGATCAAACAGAGATGGTTTTTTAAAGGAATTTACAAAATCATCATATTGTTCTTTTGAAATTGTTAGAGAAGATACGTATGACGAAATACAATTTTGAGCAGAAATAATTATACATTGTAATTCAAATTGAATTACAAAACGGCTTTCACAATGAAGTGAATCATAAAAATCAATACCTGCTTTTAAAAATTGTTTTTCTAAACTTACAAGCTTATTATTATATGTAATCATAATGTTTGGCATATCTGTAAATGGCATATCAACCATTTTAGAAAGTTTTTTACAATTTTCAATTGTAGTTACTATTTCGATATTCCATTCTTCTCTGATTTGTTTAAAAGTAAAATCTTTTTCCCGCTGACTTTGTTCGGACATATACATACCTCCTAATATATTACTGAAAATATTAATTATAAAAATATTATATCATCAAAGGTTACATAAATCAAGAAAAATTATAATTTTCTTTTATCCCAAAATTTCTAGACAAAAGCATAAAAATGTGATAACATAAACAAGAAAAAATCAAGAGAGGGTGGATTAAATGAAAGACAAATTTTATATTACAACACCAATATATTATCCAAGTGGAAGATACCATATAGGAACAGCATATACAACAGTACTTGCTGATACAATAAAAAGATATGAAGAATTAAGAGGAAAAGACACATTCATGCTAACAGGAGCCGATGAGCATGGACAAAAAATAGAAACAAAAGCCAAAGAAGCTGGAGTAACACCACAACAATATGTGGATAAAATGGCAGATATGGCAAAAGAACTATGGACAAAAATGGATATACAATATAATGATTTTATAAGGACAACAGATGAAAGACATACAAAAATAGTTCAAAAAATATTTGATAAATTTATGGAGCAAGGAGATATCTATAAAGGAGAGTATGAAGGATTATATTGTGTACCATGTGAAACATTTTTTACAGAAACACAATTAGTAGATGGAAAGTGTCCAGACTGTGGTAGAGAAGTTGTTCCAATGAAAGAAGAAGCATATTTCTTCAATATGAAAAAATACACAGATAAACTTTTAAAATATTATGATGAACATCCAGATTTTATAAAGCCAGATTATAGAAAACAAGAAATGATAAATAACTTTATAAAACCAGGACTAGAAGATTTATGTGTAACAAGAACCTCATTTGATTGGGGAATTAAAGTTTTAAAAGATCCAAAACATGTTATATATGTATGGTTAGATGCATTAACAAATTATTTAACAGCTCTAGGATATATGTCTGATGATGACACATTATTCAAAAAATACTGGCCTGCAGATGTACAATTAGTAGGAAAAGATATTGCAAGATTCCACTTAATTTATTGGCCAATTTTCTTAATGGCATTAGATTTACCATTACCAAAAACAATTTTTGTACATAACTGGATAATGATGAAAGACGGAAAAATGAGTAAATCAAAAGGAAATGTAATATATCCAGAAGACTTAATAGATAGATATGGACTAGATGCAACAAAATATTTCTTATTAAGAGAGATGCCAACATCACAAGATGGATTATTTTCACCAGAAGAATTTGTACAAAGATATAATTTTGAACTTTGTAATGATTTAAGTAACTTATTAAATAGAACAGTATCAATGGTTAACAAATATTTTGAAGGAAAAGTTCCAAGTTATAATGGAACACCAAATGATGTTGACAAAACAATAGAAGAAATAAGTGCAGAACAAATTGATAAATTTGAAAAATTATTTGAAAATTTCGAATTTGCAAATAGTATCCAAGAAATCTGGAATTTAGTTGCAAGAACAAATAAATATATTGATGAAACGATGCCATGGGCACTTGCAAAAGAAGAAAAAATTGAAGAACTAAAATCATCAATGTATCATTTAATTGAAAACTTAAGAAGAATTGCAATATTAATAAAACCATTTATGAATGAAACATCAGAAAATATATTAAGACAAATTGGTGCAAATAATGAAAAACTAAAAACTTGGGATAGTTTAAAAGAATATGACAAATTAGAAAATTTACAAGTAATAGAAAAGGGAGAACCAATTTTTATGAGATTAAATACAGAAGAAGAAATAGAATATATAAAACAAGTAATGAAAAAATAAAAATATAAAGAGGATGAAATAGATGGGATTATTTTATAATAAAGGTCAGTATCAGGGCTATAATATATATAGTATGAAAAAATATGTAGATAAAAAAAGAATTATATTAAGTTGTGTAGTTGCTACAATATTAGTAATTACATTGATGCTGACTATTTATTATATTGTAGATACTTCAATTCGAGTAAAAAAATCAAAAAAATATGAAGAACAGGTAATTGCATATAAGCAACAATTAGAAGAACAAGAAAAAATAGAAAAAGAAAAAAAAGAAGCAGAAAGATTATCAAGAATTCCAAATTTAACAGAAGAAGGTAAAGAAAATATAAAAAATATATATCATTCAGAAACAGCAAAAAGAGCATTTTTAACATTTGATGATGGTCCATCAACTAACACTAAAGATATATTAGACTTATTATTGCAAAGAAACATAAAGGCAACTTTTTTTGTATTAGGAACACAAGTTGAAAGAATGCCTGAAACAGTTAAAAGAATATATGAAGAAGGACATTATATAGCAAATCATGGATATTCACATGTATATTCTAGTATATATTCATCACCAGAAGCTGTATTAGATGAATTTAATAAATGTAATCAAGTAGTAGCTAATGCAATTCAAGTTCCAGAGTATAATTCTCATTTGTTTAGATTTCCAGGTGGATATTATGGTGGAAAGTATGCTGAAATAAAGAAACAAGCAAATGAAATACTTAAACAAAACAACATAGCACATGTAGACTGGAATGCACTTACAGGAGATTCTGAAAAACAAAATCCAACAAAAGAGTACTTAATGAATAATTTACAAAAGACAACACAAGGAAAAAATAGTATAGTAATATTGATGCATGACTCACAAGCAAAAAAAGTAACAGTAGAAACATTACCAGAAGTAATAGACTATCTACAACAACAAGGATATGAATTTGAAAATTTTTACAGTATTATAAAATAGGAGGTAAGGTCATTGCCTAGAAAAAGAAAAGAAAGTATAAATGGAATAGAAGAAAAATTAGAATACTTAGAATTGGATTTAGAAAATATACCAGAATCCTTAAAAAGATTTGAAGCATTAAATTATAGGTTACCTAGAATAAGTGATGAAAAACAATATAGACAATATAGATATGTTCCAGTAGATAAAATTCAAATTTTAATATCTCCAACAAATAGATTAGATGATTTAAAAGAAAAATATAGAAAAGCAAGTCCTTTAGCAGAATACTTAGATGATAAAAATGAAGAAAATTTGCTTAAATATACAACATTTTTAAACATGCTAAAAGAAGTAAATATAGAAGATATTGAAAAAATAGAAGAAGAACAAAATAAATTAAATAAAAAAATACCATTTAAAGTAAAGTTCCAAGGAAATTATTTGTGGCAAATATATTATGCTGAAAATACAGATCAATATTTTATGATTGTAACAACAGAAGATACTGATTATTCAACATTTTTTTATTTATTAAAAAAGAAGATAGAAAAAAACAAAAACTCAAAAATATTTGTTCCAATTAGTAATATTCAATATTCTAATAAATATTTAAAAAGAGATGAGTTTAAAGATTTAGAAAATTATTTATGGATGTTTACAAAAGATTGGCCATTAATTTATGAAGTATATGATAAAAATGAAGATTTATCTATTCAAATAGTTGGAGAAACAAATGTATATCAAAAAATTAGAACAACATATAAAGTAGAATTAAATGATAAAGAGCAAGCAAATTCTTTTTATAAGCTGGTAAAAGCGTTATTTATATTACAAACGGAATTGCCACACTATTATGATTTTAGAACTGATATAGGTAATAATGGTGAATTGAAATTTTATTTTAAAAATGAAGAGATTATATATGAAAAAATGTCTCAGTTTATACGTGAACAATATAAAGAAGGAATAAAAAGAAGAAGAGAAATTAAAATTCAAATTAGAAAATATACAAAAAAATTAGAACAATTGAAACAAAAAGCATCTCTTCAAGAAATAGAATATTTAGCAAAAGAAAAACAGATATCAACATTTTTAGAGTGCAAAAAATCATTTTTCGGAAAAGTAAAATATTATTTTAAATATAGTAAGAAAAGTAAAAAAATAGAAAATGAAGATATTAGTGAAACAAAAGAAATAGAAAACAATGATGAATTATCTGCTCAAAAAAATGCTGAAAATACAATAGAAAAAGCAGCCAAAAAAGCTAAAAAGAAAATACCAATTAAAAAAGTCTATACTTTAGATGAATTAATAACAAGTTATAAAGAATTAGAAAAATTAGAAACACAAATGAAAAATCTATTAATGGATGTAAATGCATTAAAATTGAAAAATAAAAATATGCAAAAGAAAATAGAAAATGCAACTAAATTTATCGAAGAAATTGATAATCATAAAAAGAGTATTTTTGAATTTTGGAAATATAGCAATAAAGATGAAATAGCTGTTTTACCAGAAGGAGAAGCGGAAGATGTAAATATTATCAAAAAAATAGAAAAGACATTTGACTACGAAGAAGATTTTGAAGAATTTGGTAAAAAAATGGATAAAATACAAAGAAAGAATTTAGTAAAAGCAGATGAAGATAGCATTTTTATAGCTACTACAAATATATTAAGAACATTAAATAAAATAAAAACAAGTAAAATTACTCCAGTAGAATTAGAAAGAAATCTAAAAGAAATAAAAGAAGAGGAAAAACAAGAAAAAGATTTATCTGAAAAAGAATATGATATATTTGGTAAAGTTATAGAAGATAACAGAAAAATAAAGAAAATAAATAATAAAAAGCACAGAGAACTACCAAGAGATAAATTTGAAATTTTAGAAGTAAACCAAAACACTAAAAAGCTGGGATATCGATTATCTTTGGAATTAGTAATAAAAAATATAATGAAAGCATTAAATAAAATAGTAATTCCAGAAAATTTGAGTGTATATAAATCAACAGAAAACCAAAAACTAGATGAAAAAGAAATCAATGTATTTAATATAAATCCTGAAAAAGAAATAGAAGAAGTAATAAAAGGTGAAGAACAAGAAATTAATCTGTACAAAGTTAATGTAAAACAAGGAACAAAAGGATTAGGATTTACAAATATTATTTTTTATAACAATCAGAATAAAACTTTGCCAGTAGGAATGGATTTATCTACAAAAATGATTTTTGATATTTCAAAATTAAATTTGAAATTAAAAGAGAAGACAACTTTTAAGATGGCAGATTTTGAAAATCCTGAAGATGACTTTTCAGATTTTATAGTTAAAAATATAAATGTATATGAATATGATATTATAGATGAGGAATAATTCAAAAAGATTTATTACACATAAATTAAATGAGATTGTTAAAATATAATTTTTGGTAAATCTTTAAGTTAGGTTAGTTATAATAAAATTTTAAATTTGCAATTTTGGAAAAAATAGAAAAAATGCTGGACTTTTTAAAAATTGTATGCTAATATGTATTAGCATACAATTTTGTATATGCCGGTGTGCTGAAATTGGTAGACGGGACAGACTCAAAATCTGTTGTCAGTAATGGCGTGTGGGTTCGAGTCCCACCACCGGCACCAAAATATTTTAGTTAGAAATAATATAAAAGATTCATATAAAAATCATTTGATAAAATGGATGATTTTATTTAATTTTTTTAGTGGAGATGTAAAAAGAGAGCATTTAATAATGCTCTCTTTTTGCTAATAAATAATAAAAATGAAAAGTATATAAATTTAATATTTCAGATATTGTAAAATTTAAAGTTTTATAATATGTTATGTAAAAGTAATTAATAAATTTATGTAAGCCAATTTAATTTAGAATTAAAATTAGAAAAAAAAGATTGGAGAAAAATGATAATAATACAAATAATACAAGTAATATATTCAATATATATAATGTTTTTAAAAAACAAGAGAAATATGTTGATAAATATGTTTATAAGCAATTTAATTAGTTTAATTCTTTTTAATATTGCAGGATTAGGAGAAGCATCACTCACGACAATATTTATAACGTTGCGTTCATTTCTTTTTACTTTTAGAGAAAAGTATAAAACAAATTTTGTATTTTTCTTTTGTTTAATGTTACACATAGTTGTAGGAATAGTTACATTTAAAGATTTGTTTAGTTTATTACCATGCGTAACAGCAATTATTTCAGTAATTACATTATGGTTTGGAAATGAACAACAAATTCGTATAGGAAGTATTATTTCAAACTTAATATGGGTTATATTATTATTTGAATAACATATATATATCAGCAACATTTAACTTAATAGTAATCATATTTACTATAATAAGTTGTATTCTAAATAATAGAATATATAAAAAAAGTCCTAAACTAGAAAATATCTAAGTTTTGGACTAAAAACATTGATTAAAAATTATGCCGTAATAGTTTTTATATAAGTCTTAAAGAATGTTGTTATTGTTTTTTCATTTTTGGTTTTGAAATTAAAGAGGCAATATAACCGAAAAAATACAGCCGCAGCAATACCACCAGCAGAAGCTTTCACACCACCAGTAAAAGCACCAACAAGACCAGATTCTTTAATACCTTCAATAGCACCTTTTGCAAGGTTATAACCAAAACCAGTTAAAGGAACAGTTGCACCAGCACCAGCGAAGTCAACTAAATGCTGATATATTCCAAGCCCACCTAAAATTGCACCAGTAGTTACAAAAATAACAAGAATTCTAGCAGGTGTTAGTTTGGTTTTATCAATTAATATTTGGCCAATTACGCAAATAATTCCACCAACAACAAAACACTTTAATAAAGACATCCAGTTAAATACATTCATCCAATCTATATTCATAAGCAAACTCCTTGAAATATATTTGGGTTTTATAGAAGATATACCCAAAACTTTAAACTTCTATACTAATTGCATGTGCTATACCAGGAATACTTTCTCCTTGTTGAGAACTTGTAGAGTTCATTAATGCACCGGTTGCAATCAATAAAAGCTTTTTAATTTTTCTTTCTTTTAATTGTTTAAATAGGTATCCAGAAAAAACCGTACCACAACAAGCACATCCGCTACCACCAGAGTGAGTATCTTGAGTGTTTTTATCAAAAATAAGTACACCACAATCATTATAATTTGATTTGATATTATAGCCTTGAGATTTTGCAATATCAATAACAATTTCTTTACCAATATGACCTAAATCACCACTAATAATTAAATCATAATAACTTGGACTTCTACCAGTATCTAAAAAGTGAGTAATCATAGTATCTGCAAATGCAGGAGCCATAGCAGCTCCCATGTTATTACCATCTTTAATTCCCATATCAACAATTTTACCAGGTGTAATATGTGTAATGTATGGTCCTTCACCAGATTTTGAAATAATAGCTGCACCAGAACCAGTAACAGTCCATTGTGAAGATGGTGGTCTTTGATTTCCTAATTCTAGTGGAAATCTAAATTGTTTTTCAGCACTACAGAAATGACTTGAAGTAGCACAAAGAACATTTTCGGCAAAGCTTTCAGCACAAATAGCACTTAAACTCATAGATTCAACAAATGTTGAACATGCACCAAAAACACCAAAAAAAGGTAAATTTAATTCACGCAAACCAAAACTAGAAGAAATACATTGATTTAATAAATCACCTGCAAAGCAACAATCAATTTGGTCAGAAGAAATACCAGATTTATTAATTACAGTATTAACAGTTTCTTTTATAATTTTACTTTCTGCTTTTTCCCAAGTTTTCTCTCCCCAAAACTCATCATCTAATGTTTGATCAAAATATTTTGCAAGAGGACCTTGAGATTCCTTTGGACCAACAATTGAAGCACATTCTGTTATAGTTGGTGGATTATTAAATTTAATAGTTTGTTTTCCTAACTTTTCCATATAAAATTTCAATCCTTGTATACAATATTTAGGTTTTAATAATGGGATTTACCTATAAACCCAGATATTTTTAAAAATATTTATAAATATACATATTTATAAAAAATATATTTTAAAATTAAATATTATTAAGTAATTACACTAATGTCATAGTTTGAGTATTGAAAATTAAGTAAACAATTCCTACAAGAATAGAAGCTGATATTCCAAAAACTAATACAGGTCCAGCAACAGTAAACATTTTTCCACCAACCCCCATAACATAACCCTCAGATTTATATTCCATAGCAGGAGAAACAATAGAGTTTGCAAATCCAGTAATAGGGATTAAAGAACCAGCACCAGCAAATTTACCGATTTTATTAAATAAATTTAAACCAGTTAAAAATGCGGCAATACCAATTAAAATAATAGATACAATAGTTCCAGAGGTTGCTACATCAAATCCTCTTTCTTTACAGATGTTAGATATAATTTGACCAATTGTACAAATTAATCCGCCTACCCAAAAAGCATTAAAACAATTTTTGAATATTGGGGAATTAGGAGATTTTTTATTTACATAGTCTTGATATGTTTGCTTTGTTTCAAGAGGATTCATACTTAAGACTCCTTTCTATTTAAATCAATTTGAAAGCTTAAATCCAAGTCAACAAAATATTCGGAAATTTTGTTTCCATCAATTTTAGCTCTTTGCTCTAAGATTTTTACTTCTGTTAAGTAATCAATACTTTTTGATGCTTCAGCAATAGTTTTTACGATTGCATCCTTCCAAGATACATCAGAAGTTCCTGTTATGATTAAGTGTTTTTCAATATCCATATAAATTCAGTCCTTTAAATATATTTAGATTTTTATTGGATTAACCTATAAACCAATTCTTAAAAACATATTTCCCTTTTTTAGAAAAAATATACAAAATAGTAGATTATGAA
>FR884564.1:92029-92715 GCA_000435535.1 Clostridium sp. CAG:575
AACAATTTCAAAAATAACAGAATTACCGGAAGATGAAATTAATAAAATAGATTAATAAAAAATTTATAAAGTAGTATATAATAGCTAAATAAATACCAAAAATTAAAATAATCATTAAAATTAATTAAAAACACGTAATTAATGCAATAAAAAATTCAATATAATAGCATAGAATATTTAAATAGAATTTCTATTTTTTATATTCTATGATATTTAATTTTAACTGTATTTACAGCAAATAAAAATATAAATAAAATGTAGAAAAAGCAAAAATATTATGATAAAATTATCAAAGTAAAAAAATAAAAAGGTTTACCAAAGTGGAAAAATTGTCTATTTAAAAATATTCCAAAGGACAAATAGCCAATAGGGACACTTAAAAGAATAAAGGAGAAAATAAAAAATGATAGATAAAACAAGAGAACTAGCATTAAAAACTTTATATCAAATAGATACAGAAAATGCATATTCAAATATTGTATTAGACAAAATAATAAATGAAAATAGAAAGCAATTAACAGATAAAGATTTAGGATTAATTTCAGAATTAGTTTATGGAGTTACAACATGGAAATTAACACTAGATACAATAATAAAAAAATATTCAAAAATAAGATTAAAGAAAATATCTCCATGGATTATAAATATTCTAAGAATGGGAGTATATCAAATAATATTTTTAGATA
>FR884564.1:92736-103551 GCA_000435535.1 Clostridium sp. CAG:575
AAAATTCCAAAATCAGCAGCAGTTAATGAAAGTGTAAATTTGGCCAAAAGATATGGACATTCATCAAGTGCTAATTTTGTAAACGCAATTTTAAGAAAGGTTGAAAAAACTGATTATGAAGAACTGATTTTAAAGCTAGATAATACCAAGACTTTACAAAAACAATCAACAGAAAGCACAAATCTTACACAAGAACAATCTTTATCTGTTATTTTTTCAATGCCTGAATGGATTGTAAAAAAATTGGTTAAAGAATATGGCTTGGAAAAGGCAAAAGAAATTTGTAAAAATTCTAATTTAAAACCTAAAACTACTATTAGGGTAAATAATTTAAAAACAAATAAAGAAGAGTTAAAAAATCTTTTGGAAGAAAGAAATATTGAATATAAAGAAACAGATTTAATGGATTTTCTAATATTAAATAAAATAAAAAATATTGAAAATTTAGACTTATTTAAAAAAGGTTATTTTACTGTTCAAGATATATCTGCAGGTTTAACTGCGATAGTATTAAATTCTAGTCCAAATGATAAGGTGTTAGATGCGTGTGCGGCACCTGGTGGAAAAACAACCCATATGGCAGAATTAATGCAAAATAAAGGACAAATTGAAGCTTGGGATATATATGAACATAGAACGAAATTAATAGAACAAAATGCTAAAAGACTAGGGGTAAATATAATTAAAACAACTATACAAGATGCAACTATTTTTGATGAAAGCAAAATTGAAAAATTTGATAAAATTTTATTAGATGTGCCATGTTTAGGAATAGGTGTAATCAAAAGAAAACCAGATATAAAATGGTGCAGACAACCAGAAGATGTTGAAAAAATAACAAAAATACAACAACAGATTTTAGAAAATTGTTCAAAATATTTAAAAAAAGGTGGATACTTAGTTTATTCAACTTGTAGTATTTTTAAAGAAGAGAATGAAAAGAATGTACAAAAGTTTTTACAAAATAATTCCAATTTTAAGATTATACCTATAGATAAAAATAAGATTTCAATATTTTCTCAAAAAAATCAACAATTTTTAAATATTTTACCAGATGAAGAAAAAGATGGATTTTTTATTTGCAGATTACAAAAAATGTAAATTTTTCACTTGTATTACAACAATATTACATTTACATTACAAATGCTTTAAAACGATTGACAATTATGCCATAAATGTTAAAATTAATTAAGATTTATATTATAAAATGTAAATAAAAAACACGTATTATAAATAAAAAAATGCAAAATATATTATTATAGAAAAAAACAAAAAAAAGGAGTAAAAATGTCAACTTGCTTAGGATTGTATATAGAAAATAACTTAATTAAATATGCCAAAGTAACTAAAGAACATGACCAAGTAAAAGTAGAATCTTTTGGAACTAAATTTTATGACAATCTTGATCAAGCTATAAAACAAGTTATAGAGGAAACATATAGTTATAGAATTCCAATAAGTACAAATTTATCTGAAGAAATTTACAATTATTTTAATGTTTTTGGATTATTAAGCAAAAAAGATTTACCAAAAGCTATAAAAACTGAATTTGAAGCTTATTGTGGAGATAAAGGATATAATCCAAATGTTTTTGAAACAAGATATGCACTTACTCCAAACACACAGGAAAAAGAAAAAATAAAGGTAATACATGTAAGTGAAAATAAAATTGAATTAAATAAAAAGTTACAAAAGTTTAGTTCATATCATTTACAAAATATTGCACCAATATCTATGACAATATCAGATATTACTGAATTTGACGAGAGACAAAATGCACTCATTGTAAATATAGAAGAAAAAACAATAATTACAACAATTTTAGATCAAAAGATTTATGATATAAATATATTAGACATAGGAAGCCAAGAAATACTTGATAAAATAAATTTAAAAGAAAACTCTTATGCAAAAGCGTATGAAATATGTAAAGAAACAACAATTTATACATCAGAAGGAAAAGGACTAAACGATTATGAAGAAGACACAAATTATTTAGAAGATATAATGCCAACATTATATCAAATAGTAGGACAATTAAGAAAAATAATAAATGAGAGTATGGACAAAATAGAAAAAGTTTATATTACTGGAACAGCAGCATTAATAAACAATATAGATTTATATTTTGAAGAATATCTTGAAGGAGTAAAATGTGAAATATTAAAACCAAACTTTGTAAAGATATCACCAGAAATCAATATTAAAGATTATGTGGAAGTAAATTCGGCTATATCATTAGCTTTAAATGGATTAGGTCAAGGGATTACTGGTATGAACTTCAAAAAAACATCTTTTATGGATAAATTACCAGAATTTTTAAAGATGGAAATAGGACCAAGTAAAAAGAACAAAGAATCAAAGCCTAATAAATTAACAGAAAAATTCAAAGGAAATTTATTTACAGTAGATTTTAATATGCCTTTGGATAAAATAGAAAAATCTATGTTACGTGGAGCTGGAGGTATTTTAATATTATTTATTATTTATTCTATATATTCTACTATATTAAACAACCAAATAGAAGAAAAAACAAAACTTGCACAAGAATCAATAGCCAACACAAATGCACAAATTCAAATGATAGAGAGCGACAAAAACAAGATAACAACAAAAACAAATGATTATTCAACAAAAATATTAAATTTACAGCAAGTTAATGAACAAATATCAAATAATAACAAATTAAAAAAGTCAATACCAATATTGCTTAATAAACTAATAAATATTATGCCAACAGGGGTACAAGTAACATCAATACAAAATACAACTGAAAAACATATTGTAATGCAAGTACAGTCAACAGAATATGATCAACTTGGGTATTTGACTTCAAGCTTAAGACTACAAAATGTATTAACAAATGTTTTACCCTCAACACCTCAAATGTCAAATAATATTATTACCATACAGATTGAAGGTGATTTGCCATGAAAAAATTAATAATTTCAATTCTAGTAATTTTATTGATTGTTTTAACTGGAATGACAGTTGTTAAAGGACTAAAAATAGGAAATATAAATATATTAGGAATTTCAGAATTAAAAAAAGAAAATGATGAATTAGATACAAAAGTAAAAGAAGCAACCAAATTGGCAAGTACAGATTATCAAAAAAAGATTGATGAATTAAATAAACAATTAAAAGAATTACAAAGTAAAAAAGAAGAATATCTTGACTTAGAAAATGTAAGTAGTGAACAACAAATAAATGGTACTAATTCTTTAAATCAACCTTATAAAATGGAATATTTATATACGACGTTTGGAAAACATGCAAAGAATAATGGAATTAAAATAGATATGGCATTTACTAGAAGTTCTTCAGGAGACGACAAATATTATAATATTAATTTTACTGCAACAGGAAGTTACATTAGAATAGCAGAATTTATTATGAATATAGAAGATGACTCATCTTTAGGATTTAAAGTAGAGGAATTCAAGATGACACCATCAGCAGAAGGTGAAAATACACTGCAAGCAACGTTCGTTTGTAAAAATATAAAAATTGAAGACGTATCATCAAATACTGTTAGTACAAACCAAAATACGGATACTACAACAAACAGAAAACAAAATGCAACGAATGAAGTAAGTAGTAATACAACAGCACAATAGAAAGGAGTTTTAATATGGTAAAAAATATCATAAAAGAAATTATAATTTTATTACTTATGGTATTGGCAATTATCTTAGTATTAGGTATTTTATTATATGATTATGTTCCAAATAACAAGATAATACCAGATAAAGTAGCATATACAACTCCAGAAAATGTGAGTAGCGAATTACAAACAGATAGTGAAGTAGATACATCAGAAGTTTTAGTTACTTATCAAATAGATGCAACAGATTTAAAAAATTACAAAAAAACAAAAGATTATGTTGCAGGAAAAAGTAACCCATTTGAATCAATAATAAAAAATAACGAAACAGAAAAAAATACAACAACAGGAACATCTAGTAACACAAATGGAAGTGGAACGTCACAAAGTAGTACTACATCATCAAATACACAAAACACAAACAATAATACTGAAGGATATTTGCCTGATAAAGGCACAAAATAATTAGTTATTAACATTATATTTATAATAACATTATAAATATAGGATAGATAAATTTTAGAAAATACAAAAGGAGGAAAAAAATGAAAGAACAAAAAGGTATTACATTAGTTGCTTTAGTAATCACAATTATCATTCTTTTAATATTAGCAGGAATTTCAATTGCTACATTAACAGGTGAAAATGGATTATTCAAAAGAGCAAAAGATGCTAAAAATAATACAGTAGATGCACAAAACGCAGAAAATACAGCATTAAACTCTTACACAGATGCAATGAATAATGTATTAGATTTTTAATAAACTAGAAAAAGCATATGCATATTTATTGTATATGCTTTTTTCTAAATTTATTTCACAAATTTTTATGTAGAACAAGTTTACTGAACAAATCTTTGAGTTTTTCAGATTTGTTCTTAGATTTTTAAGATATATAAAACTTACAGTAAATATTAAGAAAGGAGAATGCTTATTTAAAGCATTAAAACAATATGGATATATTTTTATATATAATTTTCTTTATAATGGGAATAACATTTGGAAGTTTTTATACACTTGCAGTATATAGAATACCGAAAAAACAAGATATTACACATACACACTCATATTGTCCAAATTGTAATCATAAATTAGGTATTTTAGATTTAATACCAGTGTTTAGTTACATATTTTTAGGTGCAAAATGCAGATATTGTGGACAAAAAATAAGACCAAGATACTTTATATTAGAGACTCTTTCAGGAGTGATGTTTATTATTTTTGCTTATTTACTAAAAATGAGTATTTACAATATGAATAAAATAGTGATATTTGAATATTGCTTTTTGATTTTATATTTTACATTTATAGTGCTAATGGCAGGAATAGACAAGGAAAAGAAAAATATAAACAAATCAGTATTAGTATATGGAATAGTAATATCTATGTTGTATATGATATATCTATACATAATAGAAAATACTAGTATAGATAGATATGTTATATATTTGTTAATTTCAATTTTATTCTTATGGTTAGCCAAAAATATAAAAAAAGAATCTAATATATATGCATATTCAATTGTTACAATATTAATGATAATGACCATTTTTACAGGAGAATGGACAACAATAATGACGAGTATAACAACATTATTGGCATTATTGATATATAAATTGATAAAGAAAATAATTATGAAGAAAAAAGAAAAAGAACCTATTCCAATTGGATTTTTTCTAGCTTTTACTAATATATTGTATATGATTATATTTATGCTGTTGCTTAGAAATTCTTAAAATAATAGTAAAATTAAATATTACTCTACTTTTATAATTAATAATTTTTTGTTTTGTAGTGACTCGTGGGGACCGTTCAAAAATTCTTAAAAGTTTTGAAAACTTTTATTAGAATTTTTAGAATGGGGCAACGAAAAATAAAAAATTATTAATTTATAAAAGTAGAAGTGGTAACTTATTAAATGAATATCTAGAAGGGATAAAGATTAATGAAAAATGAAAATGGATTTACAGGAATTGATATTGTTATTTCAGTTATAATAATAACTATATTTGTAGCTTTTATAGCAAATCTGATAACAAATATAAATTTAAAATCAACAGGAATAGAGAGAAAAACAAAAGCGACATCTTATGCGGTTCAAGAAATAGAAAAATTGAAAGCTCAAGGGTATAAAGAAGATTATGAAAATAAAGGAATTTCACAAAAAGACACTTTGGATGAACAAGACATATATAGCAATAGTGAATTTACAGGATATCATAAAAAGACAACAATAGAAGATTATGTTTTAATACAAAATGATACTACAAAAGAGGCTAATCTAGTAAAAAAAGTAACGGTAGAAATATCATATCTATTAGCTAATAAAGAGCAAAATATACAAATTTCTACTATTATAGCAAAAGATTAATGGAGGAAACATATGAAAAATCAGAAAGGTATTACTTTAACATCTTTAGTAATTTATATTATTGGAATGGTAGTTGTAATAGGAATTGTAGCAAATTTAACAACATTCTTTTACAAAAATATAAACAAAATTGATGATAGCAATATATCTACAGATTATACTAAATTTACAAGCATATTTTTAACAGAATTAAATCAACAGGGAAATACAATAATAGAAGCGAAAACATATGAAAAAGACAGCAAGAAAATAAGTTATATTATTTTTTCAAGTGGTAATCAATATACCTATAAAGAAGAAAACAAATCTATTTATAAAAATAATATAAAAATTTGCAGTCAAATAGATAATTGTGAATTTTCATATATATATCAAGATTCAAAATACAAAATAAGTATTGAGTTAATTGCTGGAAATATCAATTTAACAGGGGATAATAAAATTGTTTATACTATGTAATTTTTGGTAATTATACATAAACGATGAAAACTAAAACGAACTATAGTATAATAAATATGAAAAGTAATCTTTCAAGAGAAAGGAATGAATAACTATGGAAATGAAAAGAAGACAACCTATTGGAGTTGAATTAGTAAAAAGAGGTGTAGTAACAGAAAACGATATAAATAGAGCATTAGAGTATCAAAGGGACCACTCAGATATGAGGTTAGGAGATATTTTACATGTATTAAATGTATGTGATGCGCAAGTATTAATTGAAAATATTGCTGATATTGTTGGTGGAAAAGCAATTGTATTAAATGGTGATACTTTAAAAATTAAGCCAACAGAATATATTACATTAGATATGGTTAAGAAAAATCAATGTATTCCTTTTGAAGTTTATAATGGAAAAATAAAAGTATGTTTTGCAGATAATGCAAAGTCTAGTAAAATGGATTCTGTAAGATTATTTCTTTTAAATAAAGGTTTGGTTATGGAAACATATATAACTTTTGAAAAAGATATAGAAAGAATAATAACAAATTTGGAAGGAGAGATTCCAAAAAATATAGAAAAAAATACAGCTTCAGGAACAATGGTAGAATTAGTAGATAGTATTATTAGAGAAGGAATGGAAAAGAGAGCTAGTGATATACATATTGAGCCATTATTAAATGAAGTTAGAATAAGATATAGAATAGATGGTGAATTATTTACAGCAGGAAGTATTCCGAAAGAAAAACAACAACAGTTAATAGGAAGATTAAAAGCAATCTCTAATATGCACCAAGAAAAACAAGAAGCACAAGATGGTAGAATTCTTTTATATGATGATTATAATATTCGTGTATCTTCACAGCCAAATGTATGTGGAGAAAAATTTGTACTAAGATTATTAAAGAAAGAAACAGATATAAGAAATATATTTGAATTAGGGTACCCAGGAACAGAAAAAGAATTAAAGAAAAGTTTTAATAAGAAAAATAGTATTGCAATTATAGCAGCACCTACAGGAGCTGGTAAAACAACAACATTATATAGTATTATAGATTATTTAAACTCACCAGAAATCAATATTACAACAATAGAAGATCCAGTTGAAATAAGAATAGATGGATTAAATCAAATCGAAATAGGAAATAAATCTACTTTTTCAGGATCATTAAGGACAGTATTAAGACAGGATCCTGATATCATATTAGTAGGAGAAATACGTGACCAGGAAACAGCTGAAATTGCAATTCAAGCTGGACAAACAGGACACTACGTATTATCAACTATACATACAATAGATAGTATTGAAGTTATAAACAGAATGAGGAAAATGGGATTATCAGATTATGATATTTCTAGTACATTAGCAACTTCTGTTTCACAAAGACTAGTAAGAAGAGTATGCCCAAATTGCAGAAAAGAAAGAGAATTTACAGAAAAAGAAAAAGAAATTATTTCTAAGATAGCAGAAAAATATGGAGAGAAAATTGATTTTACAAATGCTAAAACATATGATGCAGTCGGATGTAATAAATGTAACCAATTAGGTTATTATGGAAGAATTGGTGTATTTGAAATATTAGATATTACTGATGATTTAAAAGAATTAATAGTAAAAGGTGCATCTACAATAGAAATTAGAAAAAAAGCACTAGAAAATGATTATAGACCATTAATAGTTGATGGTATACACAAAGTTTTAGCGGGAGATACAACATTAGAAGAATTAAATAAACAACTTATTATATATTAAGAGGGGGATTACCATTATGAATATGGATAAAATTTTAGATATGGCAATAGAAAAGGATGCATCAGATGTACATTTGATTTGTGGAAACAAACCAATGCTTAGAATATCAAGAGAGTTAATACCAATAGAGGAAATGGATGTATTAGAACCAGAAGATATGAATGAAATGTATGATTATCTAGTAAAAGGAAATGTTGAAAAAGATGAATTATTTAATACAACAAGAAAATTAGATACATCTTATGAATATAAAGGAATACGTCTAAGAGTTAATATATCACTTTCTGATGATATACCATTATGTACTTTAAGACTTATAAAAAACACATTACCACCATATGAATCATTGGGATTACCTGATATAATAAGAAGAATGACATATCAACCACAAGGGCTTATATTAGTAACAGGAAAAACTAACTCAGGTAAAAGTACAACATTAAATGCATTAATAAATGAAATAAATGAAACACAAAATAAAAAGATACTAACACTTGAAAACCCAGTTGAATTTAAGCATCATTCAAAAAAATCATTAATAGTACAAAAAGAAGTTGGAAGAGGAGGAGATACACTAACATTTAGTGATGGTGTAAAGAACTCTTTAAGAGAAGACTGTGATATTCTAGTAATAGGAGAGATTAGAGATAAAGTAACAATGGAAGCAGCAATAGAAATGGCAGAATCAGGACATTTGGTAGTAGGAACTCTACATACAAAATCTTGTGCGGAAACAATAGACAGAATGATCAACTTCTACGAAGTAAGAGACCAAGCAAGTATAAAATATTTGCTATCATCATTATTAAAATTAGTAGTATCACAAAGACTATTAAAAGGAAAAGATGGAAAACTTGTATTAGTACCAGAAGTAATGGTAGTAGATAATATTGTTGCAGGAATTATAAGAAAAGATAAAATTAGCGTATCAGAAATAGAAGATGCTATTCAAAGTAGTTCAGATAAAGGAAGTATAGGGTTAATAAATTCAATTGCAACATTATTTGTAGATGACAAAATTACATTAGAACAAGCAAAAGCACAAATAGAAGAAAAGAATTTAGAAATATTAAATAGAACAATTATGCAAATGAAGATTAGAAGAGACAGTGGAAGACAGTAGATTTTAAATAGTCAATAAGGAGGAAAAGATGCCTACATACATGTATAGAGCAGTAACAAGTTCAGGTTTAGTTGTAAGAAATAGAGTAGAAGCGGCAAGTAAACAAAATCTTTTAAGAACATTAAAAGAAAATGATTTAATGCCTATTACAATTGAACAAGTAGCATATTCTGCTAAAAGAAAAAAGACTAAAAAGAAAAATATAAAAGATATTGAAGAGATAATGCAAAATGCAAATACAACTCAAATAAATACAAAAAAGACATCAACAACTAAAGAAAAAATCAGTATGTATTTGTCTAAAACAGAAAAAGTAACAACAAGAGATATTGTTATATTTACACAGAATTTCTACTTATTAAAAAAGGCAAATTTTAACAATATTCATGCATTAAAAACAATTATTGATAGTACCGAAAATATTACATTTAAAGGCATATTGGAAGATATTTTAGCAGGTGTAGAATCTGGAGAAAACATGTATACTACAATGGAATATTATTCTGATACATTTCCAATAATATATATAAATATGATTAAAGTAGGAGAATTATCAGGATCACTTACAAATTCATTAGAACAAGCAGTAAAATATTTGGAATCATCTGAAACATTAAATAAAAAAATAAGAAGTATATTAATTCCAAATTTAATACAATTTGCATTATTGTTAGTAATGCTTGTGGTAGGAACACTTGTAGCAATACCTGCAATTCAAAACATATATGAAGAGTTAGGTTCAACAGAAAAATTACCAGGACCAACATTATGGTTCCAAGGTGTTATAAATACAACAATAGAATATTGGTATGTGCCAGTATCAATCATAGCAGTAGCTGTAGCAGCAATTATATTCTATATAAATACGCCGAAAGGAAAATATAACTTTGACTATTTTAAATATAAAATGCCAATATTTGGACAATTAATATTTGCGTTAGACTTTTCAAGATTAATGAAAGCTATGTTATTAAACTTAAAAAATGGAATGAGAATACAAGATGCAATTGAAGTAAGTAAAAATGTAGTACAAAACTATGTTATGCTATCAATAATAGAAACATCACTTAACAATATATTGATAGGTGATTCTTGGATAGAACCATTTGAAAAATCTGGATTAGCTAAACCAATGATAACAGAAATGTTAAAAATAGGAATGCAAACAGATTTATCAGAAATGATGGAAAAATTAGTTGAATATATGGAAATTGATATAGATAATATTATGGACAAGATAATGAAAGTATTACCAGAATTAGTATATGCAATAGTAGGTGTAGTATTAATATTCTTCGTTATTGTTGTATTAGTTCCTTGTATTAACTCTTATATGGGTAACTTCTTATTCTCAGCAGCAGATGTATAATAAATTAAAAAGAAAACAGAGAAAATGAAAAAGAAAAATGGAAACGGAAAAAGAGAAAAGGGAAAAGGGGACGTTGCTTGGAATTCCCTCCAAAAAGGGATAAAGGGACACTCCTTTGCTTTATATTTTAACTTATTTAAAAAGGACTGTCCCTT
>FR884564.1:103628-118620 GCA_000435535.1 Clostridium sp. CAG:575
CTTTTTCTTTTTTAGGAGGCTAAAATGAAGATTGGAATTGATTTAGGTGGAAGTCATATTGCAATAGGTGTAATAGATAAAAATGGACAGATTATAGAAAAATTTGAAAAAAGATTATTGGAAAAAGAAAAGAAAAATATAAAAAAATCAATTGAAGATTACATAGTAGAAAATACTAAAAATTTAATAAAAAAATATAAAATAACAGAAATGGGTATTGCAATTCCAGGAACTATATCTAATGGAGTAATTGTTAAATCAGTGAATTTAGGACTAGAAAATTATAATATAGTAGAAGAGCTAAAAGAAAAAATAAATATTCCAATAAAGTCTCAAAATGATGCAAAGTGTGCGGCAATTGCAGAAAGCGAATATGGATGTTTAAAAGAATACAAAAGAAGTATATTTTTAACATTAGGTACTGGAATAGGTGGGGCTGTAATTATAGACGGAAAACTATTAGATACAGGAAATGTTCCAGGATGCGAGTTTGGACACATGATTATAGAAAAAAATGGAATACAATGTAATTGTGGAAAAAAAGGATGTTTTGAAAGATATGCATCAATGAAGGCTTTTAAAAACAACTTAAGAAAAGCATTAGGAGTAGATGAAACAACAAGAGGACAAGAACTATTAGACATAATAAGAAAAAGTGAAGATAATACAAAAGAACAAGAAAATGAAAAAAATAAAGAAATAAAAATAGTAATAGATGAATTTATAGATAATTTAAGTATAGGAATATCAAATCTAATAAATATATTTGAACCAGAAGCAATAGGAATAGGTGGAAGTTTTGTATATTTTGAAGATGTTTTATTAGAAAAGTTAAAAGCAAATATACAAGAAAAAAATTATTTGTTTAACGAAAGGGAAAAATTAATAATATTACCAGCAGTATTAGGAAATGATGCTGGAATCATAGGAAGTTGCACTTAAAAGAAGACTAAATATATATTAAATAACATATGGAGAAAAAAATAAATTAGTAACTGTGTAAATTAATTTTTAGATTAATTTGTAGATTGCGAAAGGAATGAGATAAAAATGGACTTAAATATAAGAAAAGCTACAAGAGAAAGTTATGGAGAAGCTTTATTAGAATTAGGAAAAGAAAATAAAAATGTAGTAGTATTTGATGCTGATTTATCATCAGCTACAAAAACTAGTATATTTGCAAAAGAATTTCCTGAAAGATTTTTTGATATGGGAATAGCAGAGCAAAATATGATGAGTACTGCGGCAGGAATGTCAACATGTGGAAAAATTCCATATGTAAGCACATTTGCAGTATTTGCAGCAGGAAGGGCATATGACCAAATAAGAAATAGCATATGTTATCCAAATTTAAATGTCAAAATTTGTGCAACACATGCAGGAATAACAGTAGGAGAAGATGGTGCAACACATCAAATGATAGAAGATATATCATTAATGAGGACTGTACCTAATATGACAGTAATTTCTACTTCAGATGATACACAAACAAAATGGGCAGTAAAGGAAATAAGTAAAATACAAGGACCGGTATATCTAAGATTAGCTAGACTTGCAACACCAAAAATCTATGAAGAAAATCAAAAATTTGAAATAGGAAAAGCAGTTCAAATAGGAGATGGAATAGATGCAACAATATTTGCAACAGGAGTAACAGTAGCAGAAGCATTGAAAGCACAAGAAATATTAAAAGAAAAAGGAATAGAGATTAGAGTAGTTGACATTCATACAATAAAACCAATAGACAAAGAAATGATAATAAAATGTGCAAAAGAAACTAAAAGACTAATTTCAATAGAAGACCATAGCATTATAGGAGGAATAGGCTCAGCAATTTCAGAAGTATTAACAGAAGAATATCCAGCAAAGTTAGAAAGAATGGGAATAAAAGACACATTTGGAAAATCAGGAAAAGCAGAACAACTAATGCAATACTTTGGAATAACAGCAAAAGACCTGGAAGAAAAGTTGGCAGGGAAATAGGGACGTTCCTTAAAATTCCCTTTTAAAAGGGAAATAGGGACAATCTTAAGTTTATAATAATGAAGATACCATGTTTAGTAGAGAAGATAATAGAATTTTACTACTAAATATTGGTATTTTTTATATTATACCAATATAGTGGATTTAAAATGCCTTGGATAGTGTCGATATACTTTTAGTATAACTGTCAAAAATTTCTAGTGAATTTTTTGTGAAAACTATTGCAAAATTTGGTGTTTATTGGTATGATTTAAAAGAGTAAAAATGTCGATAAATTGCAAAAAAATAAACAAATACAATTAACTATAAAACGACAAAAAGCAACAATAATAAAACTAAAAATAAATAATAAAACTTAAACAAATTAAGTGGAAGGTGAAAAATAAAAATGATAGAATTTAGAAACGTATCAAAAACATATGATACAGGAACAAAAGCAGTAAAAAACGCCAACTTTGTAATAGAAAAAGGAGAATTTGCATTTTTAGTAGGAACATCAGGAAGTGGAAAATCGACACTAATAAAACTAATATTAAAAGAAGAAGAACCAACATCTGGTAATATAATAATCAACGGAAAAGATACAACATTTTTAAAGCAAAGCAGAGTACCATATTTAAGAAGAAGTATGGGGGTTGTATTTCAAGACTTCAGATTATTACCAGATAAAACAGTATATGACAATGTAGCATATGCAATGTACATAGTAAGAGCAACACCAAGACACATAAGAAGACAAGTACCAATGGTATTATCATTAGTTGGACTAAGTGGAAAAGCTAAAATGTATCCAAACGAATTATCAGGAGGAGAACAACAAAGAGTTGCGTTAGCAAGAGCATTAGTTAATAATCCATCAATGTTAATAGCAGACGAGCCTACTGGAAACTTAGATCCAGACACAGCTTGGGACATAATGAATTTATTAAATGAAATTAATATGAGAGGAACAACAGTAGTAGTAGCAACACATGCAAAAGACATTGTTGATAAAATGAAAAAAAGAGTAATACACATCAACAAAGGCGAAATCATAAGAGATGATAAAAAAGGTGGTTATGATTGTGAAATATAATGTATTTGGATATTTAATAGGAGAAGGATTTAGTAACGTATTTAAAAATAAGAAATCTACAGGTGCATCACTTATGATTATGTGTGCAACAATGATTATTTTCGGAGTATTCTTAATGTTAGGAGAAAATATAAACCATTTTGTAGATGAAGTAAAATCAGAACAAGGATTTCAAGTGTTTTTAAAAACAGATGCAACAGACGAAGAAATAGAAGAAGTTGGAAATAAAATTAGAGCATTAGATGGTGTAAGCACAATTGATAGAAAGTCAAAAGAAGATGCTTTAAACACAATGAAAGAAAGATTTGGAGAAAAATCAAGTCTACTTGATGGATTTAATTATGAAAGATTTTCAGTATCTTATGTCATAACACTTACAGATTTAAGCAAAAGCACAGAAATACAAAACGAAATTTCGAAATTTGATAACATAAAAACAATTCAAAGTAGTAATCAAACAGTAGAAACTTTATTGAATTTAGCAAATGCAATTAGAATTATAACAGGAGTTATATTAATATTATTAGTAGTAATTTCAATTTTCATAATTTCAAATACAATAAAATTAACAGTACATGCTAGAAGAAAAGAAATATCAATAATGAAATATGTTGGAGCAACAAATAATTTTATACGTTGGCCATTTATTGTAGAAGGTATGATTATCGGAGTTATAGCAAGTATCATCTCAATTGTTATTGTTGGTGGAGCTTATGGATTTATAGCAAAGCAAGCTGTAAATGCAAACTTTATGCAAGTAATGAATATGAGCTTAGTAAGTTTACAAGACATGTTATCATCAATAATAATTGTATATATGTTATTAGGAATTGGAATAGGAGCTTTAGGAAGTGTTATCTCAATGAGAAAATATTTAAAAGTATAAAGGAGTAAAAAACATGCGTAAAACTTTATGTATGGTTTTTATCTTACTGATATGTTTTGTTACAACTTTTACATATGCAGAAAATGAAGAAAATACAAATAATGTAGAAGAGAACACAACAACTTCAACAGATTTACAAACACAAAGAGAGCTATTAAAACAACAACTTGAACAAGCAACAGTTGATTTAGATACAATTCAAACTGATTTATCAGAAAATTTACAACAAATTCAAAAATTAGATGAAAAAATTTCAACAGCAGAAGAAGAGTTAGCAGGGCAAGAAAGTAAGATAGAAGAATTAAGAAAATCAATAAGCAAAGTAGAAGAAGAACTTGATACTGTAACAGAAAAGTATAATAAACAAAAAGACTTATTTGAACAAAGGATAGTAGCTGTTTATGAAGCTGGAGAAATACAATATTTAGATGTTTTACTAAAATCTACAAGTTTAACAGATTTTATTTCTACATATTATCAAATTTCAGAAGTTGCACAAAGCGATGAAGAATTATTAGATGATATTGAGCAAAAAAAGAAAACAATAGATTTATCAAAAAGAAAATTAGAAAATGAAAAAAATTCATTAGCAGATATATTAGAAACACAAACAAGGTTAACAAGAACCTTACAAAATACAAAAATAATAAGAGAAAGTTTTATAACAAGGCTATCTGAAGAAGAACAAGAAAAACAAAAAGAAATAGATGATTATAATGCACAATATGAAGAAATAAATAGACAAATTATAGCATCTGTTATGGAAGGAATTGACTCTGAATACATAGGAGGAGAACTAGCATGGCCAGTTCCTGGTTATACTAGAATAACTTCAGAATATAAAATGAGAGTACACCCAATAACAGGAGTATATAAATTACATACAGGTGTAGACATTTCTGCACCAATGGGAGCAAACTTTATTGCAGCAAATGATGGAGTGGTAATAAGAGCAGAAATGAATGGAGCATATGGAAATATGGTTGTAGTAGATCATGGTGGAGGAATATCTACATTATATGCACATGGTTCAGAAATATTAGTACAAGTAGGACAAACTGTAAAAAGAGGAGATGCTGTACTTAAAGTTGGTTCAACAGGATATTCAACAGGTGCACATGCACATTTTGAAGTGAGAATAAATGGTGTTACAACAAATCCGTTACCATATATTACAACAGGACTAATTCCAAGTGCTGATAATAATTCAAACGATAATCAGAATAATACAGTTGAAGAGAATACAACAAATTAAAATGAAACACTAAACGATATTAAATATATTGTTGAAAAGTAAACAAAAGATAGTTATTAGTCTAATATAAAAATAAATAAATGTGGAGGAACATATGAAAAACATAGTTCAAAAAATAGTAGGAGTATTTTTAATAAGTATAATTTTATCGAGTACAAATGTGGCGTTAGCAGTAACACAATCAGAGTTAGATGCACAACAGAAAGAAATACAAAATCAAAAAAATCAACAAAATGAAAATGAGCAAAAACAAAAAGAAATAGAAGCACAAAAAAATAAAGTAGCACAAGAAAAATCGCAAACGATGAAAGAAGTAGAAGAATTAGCCACACAAATAGGGTCATATGAAACTCAAATAGACGAGTTAGATTCAAAAATAAGTGATGCAAATACAAAAATACAAGATGCTCAAGTAAAATTACAACAAGCAGAAAAAGACTATCAAAATCAACAAGATACATTAGAACAAAGGATTGTTGCAATGTATGAAGCAGGAGACGTATCCTATTTAGATGTACTTTTAAGCTCTGAAAATATAACAGATTTAATTTCAAATTATTATTTGCTTTCAGAAGTAACAAAATGTGATCAAGAATTGCTAGAAGAAATTCAAAAGCAAAAAGAAGAAATAGAACAAGCAAAAAAAGAAATAGAGCAACAAAAAGCAGAATTAACAACAGCAAAAGCAAGTAAAGAAAGTGTATCTAGTCAATTAAAAAGTGCAAAAGCACAAAAAGATACTAAAGTTGCTAATTTATCAGCATCAGAAAAAGAACTTCAACAAGAAATAGAAGAATTACAAGCAGCAAATAGAAAAATAGCAAGTGATGTAGCAGCAGCAGACAAAAAATATAAACAACAATTAGAAGAGTTAAGAAAACAGCAACAAAATAATAATTCAAATAACGGAAATTCAGGAAACAACAATAGCATAGCTGGATCAGGATATTTTATAAAACCAATTAAAACAAGTACAAGTTTAATAACTGCAAATGGTTATTATCCAGATGGAAGTTTCCATGGAGCAATAGACTATGCTGTAAGTAAAGGAACTCCAGTATATGCAGCAGCAGATGGAGTTGTATATTCAACAGCGAACTTATCATATAGTTATGGAACATATGTAGTAATAAGACATACAAATGGATTACAATCATATTATGCACATGGTACAGCAGGTTCAATTTGTGTTACACCAGGGCAAATAGTAAAACAAGGTCAACAAATAATGCTAAGTGGAAGTACAGGACATTCAACAGGACCACATTTACACTTTGAAGTAAGAAAGTCACCATATAGTTATAGCTATTCAGCAACTGCATATGGACAAGACTCAAGAGTTAACCCTGCAAATTATTTCTAGGAATACATATTTCATCTAAAACAAGGAATGATGTTAAATATTAATAATATAATAAAAGTAGTAAACTTTGAAAGATAAGCTTACTACTTAAAACTATTATAAGGAAGGAAATGATAGAATACATGGAAAAAGAAAGAAAATATAAAATTTATAAATGGATTATGATTATAGCATTAACAATTTTTATAACTTTTATGATTACATCTATTTCACTATACACATATTTTCTAAATAATCCAATAAATGCAAATGTATCAGCAACATCAACAAGTAAAAAAATAGCTGGAAACTTAGAAAAATACAGAGAAATAATCGATAAATATTATTTAGGAGAAGTAGACGAAAATAAATTAGAAGAAGGGGCAATAAAAGGTTATATTGAAGGCCTTGGAGACCCATATACAGAATATATATCAAAAGAAGATATGGAAGATTATTTAAATGATACAATGGGAAATTTTGTTGGAATTGGAATTTATATGGTAAAAAATACAACATATGACAAAATCCAAGTATTATCAACAATTAAAGATGGACCAGCAGAAAAAGCAGGAATACAAGCCGGAGATTTAATTGTATCAGTTGATGGAATAACATATACGGCAAGTGATATGACAACAGCTGCTAATAATATAAAAGGAGAAGCTGGAACAAAAGTAAATGTAGAAATACAAAGAGAAAATCAAATAATAAAATATGAATTAACAAGAGAAAAAGTAAAAGTAAATCCAGTAGAAGGAAAAGTTTTAGAAAATAATATCGGATATATACAATTTTCATCATTTGATGAGACAACAGCAGAAGACTTTAAAAATAAATTTGAAGAACTAAATAAAAAAGGTATAAAATCATTAATTATAGACTTACGTAATAATGGTGGAGGAATTGTAGATCAAGCCTTAGAAATAGCTGATTATATTACAGACAAAGATTCAGTTTTATTATACGAAGTTGATAAAACTAACAAAGAAACAGTTAAAAAAGCTCAAAATGACCCAATAATAAATATGCCAATAGTAATTTTAACAAATGAAAACACAGCAAGTGCATCAGAAATATTAGCAGGAGCATTAAAAGATTTAGGAAAAGCAAAAACAGTAGGAACAACAACATATGGAAAAGGTGTTATTCAACAAATACTAAGGTTAAGTGATGGAAGTGGATTGAAAATAACAATAGAAGAATATCAAACTCCAAATAGAAACAAAATAAATAAAGTTGGAATAGAACCTGACGAAAAAGTAGAATTGCCAGATACTGTAACAAATATATTTAATGTAAAAGAAAATGAAGATACACAATTACAAAAAGCAATTGGGATGCTTAAATAAGTTGAAAATCATAAAATTGAAAAAGATATAAATTTTATTATTCTCAAATTTAAATCTTTTAAACAGACTTGCATTTTAGGAGAGGAAAGATATAAAAAATGAACTTAGCAAATAAATTAACAATTTTTAGAATTTTACTAGTACCATTAATGGTAATAATTCCTTTTTTAGGAATTGATGGAAAAGTTGTCGGAATACCAATAACTTATTTAATTATGGATGTAATATTTATAATTGCATCCATAACAGATAAATTAGATGGATATATAGCAAGAAGTAGAAATCAAGTGACAACATTTGGAAAATTTTTAGACCCATTAGCAGATAAAATTCTAGTATTAACAGCAATGATATTACTTGTAGAAGTAGGCAAAATTCCTGCTTGGATACCAGTTATAGTATTATCAAGAGAATTTATTGTTTCTGGATATAGACTAATTGCAGTAGAAAAAGGTGGAAAAGTAATAGCAGCATCTGTTTGGGGAAAATTAAAAACAGTAACACAAATGATATCTATAATTTTAATATTTATTGATAAATTTAACTTCTTCGATTTCATAAGAGCAACAACAGATGCAAAAGTAGCAATGGAAAGTAGTTTAATGATTTATATGAATCAAGGAGAGATGGTATTTAATGCAATTACATCAATATGTTTATTAATTTCTGTAGTTGCAACAATATTTTCAGGATATGATTATTTGAAAAATGGAAAGGATTTATTGAAAGATTAATAATTTAAATAAAAGATATATTTTTCTAAATATATAACTCCAAGTTTACTACTTAACAAATTGTAATAAATAATTTTTTAAAAATGTAAAAAACACTTGACTTTCTAAGTAATACAAATATATAATAGCAAAAAGAGCTTATTTGGAGGTATTTAACATACATGCAAAAAAATAACGTATTTTACACAACAGATAAATATAATAATTTAACAGATGAACAAATAATATCTCAAATAAAAGAAAATGGTGATGAGCAAGCTTTAGCTTATATCCTAGAAAAATATAAAGATTTAGTTCATTCTAAGATAGGAAAATATTTTATAATTGGTGCAGAAAAAGAAGACATTATACAAGAAGGTATGATAGGATTATATAAAGCTGTTAAAAATTTTGATTTAGAGAAGCAAAATACATTTAAAACATTTGCTAATATATGTGTTGAAAGACAATTGATAACAGCCATCAAGAGTTCTAATAGGCAAAAACATATGCCATTAAATTCATATTTATCATTAAATATGTCAGCATATGAAAATGAAGAAGATAGCACTGAACTAATAGAAACTTTTAAAAATAACGTAGTTGAAGACCCTTTAGATACAATAACTAAAAAAGAATACTATGAAGAAATTCAAAAGGTAATACATAAAAACTTAAGTGATTTTGAAGAAAAAGTTTTAGATAGATTTGTACAAGGAGAAAGCTACGAAGTTATAGCAAAAAAATTAGACACACCAGTAAAATCAGTAGATAATGCTATTCAAAGAATTAGAAAAAAAGCTATAAAGAATTTATTTTAAATGTTTTGAAAAGTTATATTGGGGAGTTAGATTTTAATTTAATTCCCCATTTGATTTAAATATGCTTGCATAGCTCAGTCGGTAGAGCGCAGCCTTGGTAAGGCTGAGGTCGCGGGTTCAATTCCCACTGTAAGCTCCAATAGAATTTTTTATCAGATTTTTGAAAGTAATAAATATAAAAGAGCATACCTAAGTATCCATAGGTTTTACTATGAAGTTATTAAATTTTATGTGCACAGAAAGAGTCCTTTAGAATAATAAAAGGACTCTTTTTATTTAAACTAAACTAAAAAAATTAGCAATGTATAAATATGGAAAAAGTGTCTAAAATATTTAACAGATAAAGACAAAAGGAAAGGAAGATATTTATGAAAGATTTTTTAGCTATAAAAAGCATAGAAGCACTAGAGGTTTTAGATTCAAGAGGAAATCCAACAATTCAAGTAGAAGTAGTAACAGAACGGTGGATTCTCAGGAGTTGCACTAGTTCCATCAGGTGCATCAACAGGAAGTTTTGAAGCGGTAGAATTACGTGATAATGAAAAAAATAGATTTATGGGAAAAGGGGTAAGTAAAGCAGTTGAAAATGTAAATAAAAAAATAGCAAAAAGACTAGTAGATATAAATGTATATGAACAAAGAAAAGTAGACAAAATTCTAATAGAATTAGATGACACATTAAATAAATCAAATTTGGGAGCGAATGCAACATTAGGAGTATCACTAGCAGTAGCAAAAGCAGCGGCTAATTCCTTAGGTATGGAATTATATAATTATATAGGGGGAATAAACGGAACAGAGTTACCAATCCCTATGATGAATATTTTAAATGGAGGAAAACATTCAGACAACAACATTAGTATACAAGAATTCATGATAATGCCAGTAGGAAGTATTACTTTTGCAGAAAGATTACGAAGAGGAGTAGAAGTATATCATACATTAAAAAAAGTATTAAAAGAAAAAGGATATTCAGTAGGTGTTGGAGATGAAGGAGGATTTGCACCTAATTTAAAAAATGAGGAAGAAGCATTAGAAGTAATTATGGAAGCAATAAAAAAAGCAGGATATGAACCACAAAAAGATATATGTTTAGCTTTAGATATTGCTAGTACAGAAATGTATGATGAAGCCAAAAAAATAGGCAAAGATGGTTACTACTTTTGGAAAACAGATATGTTTAAAACAAGAGAAGAAATGATAAATTACATTGTAGAATTAACAGAAAAATATCCAATTATTTCAGTAGAAGATGGATTAGCAGAAGAAGACTGGACTGGATGGAAAATACTAACAGAAAGATTAGGAAAGAAAATTCAATTAGTTGGAGATGATCTATTTGTAACAAATCAAAAGAGATTACAAAGAGGAATAAGAGAGAATGTTGCTAATGCCATATTGATAAAACCAAATCAAATAGGAACATTAACAGAAACAATAGATACTATAAGAAAAGCAGAGAAAAATGACTATAAAACTATAATTTCACATCGTTCAGGAGAGACTGAGGATACTACAATTGCAGATTTAGCAGTAGCTGTTAATGCAGGACAAATAAAGACAGGTGCACCTTGCAGAACTGATAGAGTTGCTAAATATAATAGATTACTTAATATTGAAAATCAATTGAATATTAATGAAAATTAGAGTTTTAAAAATAATTTTAAAATATAAAAAATGACAAAAGATAATAAAGTAAAAATGATAATATTATTATAAAAAGCGTATTTACAATATTATGTAAAGATGATATAATATAAATAGTTTTATTAAATAACAATATATAGGAGGATACGTGTATGTACGAAGAAAAAATTTTTTCTGGTAATACCATACAAGAAGTAGCAAAAATCTTTTCAGAAGAAATTAGTCGGCAGTATTTAAAACACCTAAAATTTTGGCAGATAACTTCTATAGATGATAATGATGAATTTTGGAAGTTAGAGGAAAAAATTAAAAGAGAGCCAAGTGTGGTACAAAAAAATGTATTCAACAAAATTTTAGAAATTATGCAGAAACCAGAAGCAAATAAAAAATTTTATAAGAAAAGATTACTTCTTTTTAGAAGTAAAAATATAATTATCATAACTAGTTCGTCAGATTTTTATAATGATTTACTTCCAAAAGGTGGTATTCAACATACAATTCCAAAAAATATTAAATATATTTTAAACAGTGAAAATTTAACGATTGTAAAAAAATATATTTGATTCTGAAAAAGACCTACAAAGATTATCCTTTGCAGGTCTTTTAATTATTCAACTCTTCTTTGACTTCTTTCATTATTTTGTGAAGCATTACACAATTTTTCATATTCTTTACACTTAATTTTATAATCCATCTGCATACACAAATATCTATAATAGCAATATGCCTGCTCATATTGAGCCATAGGATTAAACATAGGATCTCTATAAATATCATTCATATCATTCGGATTACTTGAACCGCATTTGTTGAAACATAGAATAATCCATAAAAGGAGGCAAGCTATTAAATTCTTTATCCATAAAATCATCTCCAATCAATACTAATAAAGTATATTAATTAAAAAACAAAAAATGCTTATTTTTATAAAAATAAGCATTAAAAATTATAGAAGAGTACAGTTTTGAAATAAAAAATTTAAGCTAATTTATCATCATTATCTAAAGGCGAAAATAATATACGAATATCTACATCAAGAGCTAAAGCAATTTTAGCTAGAGTATCTAAAGAAAATGTATTTCTGCAAGCACTTTTAGACTCAATTTTTCTAATAAATTCGTAACTAAAAAACGTCTTATTAGCTAATTGTAATTGAGTTAAAACTTTTAATTTTCTCTGTTTTTTTATATTTTGTCCCACTAAATAATAAATATCTTTTTCCACATTTCTTTTCCATCTTAATTGTTTATATATCAATTTATAATATCAAAAAAACAATACTAAAATATTGCAACATACTACCGGTTATACTATAATTTTTTTATGAAAGGAAAAAATTTTATAGAGGAGAAAAAAGAAAATGAAAGGTAACAAAAGAAAAATACAAGGAATTACACTAGTATCACTAGTAATAACAATAATATTATTATTGATTTTAGCAGGAATAACAATAGCAACATTAACAGGAGAAAATGGATTATTTGCACGAGCACAAAGAGCAAAAATAAAATCACAATTAGCAAGTGCCAAAGAAGAAGTAAGTTTAGCAATAGCAGCAAAGATATCAGAGAATTATGATAATATAGATAGCATAACACCCAAAATGGTAGTAGATGAAATAAACAAAAAACAGGGAAATAGTGTATATGCAGAAAATGAACCGAATAAAGGCAATGGCGGAAGCAGTAGTGGAAGTAGTGAAAGTGTAAATGTAGGAAAAGTAGCAGTAACTATAACGGATATAAAGGCAAGAAGATTTACGATAAATGCGAAGCCAGAAGATGAAAGTAAAATAGCATTATATCAATATTATATTAACAATAATTTATTACATGAAGGTAGAGAAAAAAATTATACAGTAACTGGACTAGAATATAATACAGATTATGATATAGAAGTAAAAGTAATTCCAAGAACAACAATAAGTATAGCAAAGCTAAAACAAAGAACAGCAGAAGAACCAGTTGTAGAGTTAGCAAATAAATTTGATAAATATATTTATTGTTTTAAAAAATGGAGAATACGAATTAACAGAGAGAATATTTAATTTGGATTATGATGGAGAAATAAATATTATAGGAAATAAACAGAAAACAATATTAAAAGTTAATGGAATATATTCAAATTATTCAGGTGGAAAAGGCGGTTATTGTGTTAATTTTTATAGATTAATATGGGATGGAAATAATTGTAACAATCCAAATGTTATTATGCCAAAAACAGAAATGAATCTATATAATATAGCATTTAAAAATATAGCTTCAAATGGATATTCTTATTTTAACCCAATGGTGGGAGCATATAAAATAAACAATTCAACACTTCCCAACAATCCATCTAATATGTTAAGAACAGCAGAGGGACCAATAAAATTAACAAATTGTTATGGAAGGATTACTTCAGGTTATGCTACAACAGATGATATGTGGAATTATCAAACAAATTATATAACAGCAACACCAAAAGTAAATAATACAACTTATGAAATAACAGATGATGAAAGTAAATGGAAAAATGTAGGGACAGGAACAAATACAGATGGAAGTCAAGCGAATTTAGGTGTGTACGGTGGAAAATATTAATGGGATTATGATATAGATATTAATTTCTAAAAATATAATAATAAAATACAAAATGAAGGAATCACACTAGCCCAACTAGTAACATCAATAAAGGTTTACCAATATTACTATGGCAGTAGAAAAAAGATATTAAGCTCAATTGAAATGAACTACAAAAATGTTCGCTTCAAAACACTTAATATCTTTTTTTCGTTACAAATTAAAATTAAAAAAAGGACAAATATTTATAATAACAAAAGTATAAAAAGCAGCTAAAAATCCCTGTAACAATTTTCCAAACAAATAAGGTCTAATAGACAAATCTGTTTTTGCTATAATACTCCAAACTTGAAGCAAAACAGAAATACCACCAAAGCCTAACAAAAAAGCAGTAATTATAATATTTATAGAAATATTTTTAATATGTATATTTGCAATATAATTAATACCATTAGTAATTTCTAAGATTCCAGTAAAAATACCAGAAATAAATGTAGAATCTACTCCTAAAACGTTAAAGATAGGCGTAAATAGTATGACAATACTATTTAAAAATCCACTAGCTTTTAAAATAGAAATAATGCTAGAAAAAACAACAACAAATCCACCAATCAATAAAATTGTTGAAATGCTATTTGTTATACTTTTACCTAAAACTTCTCCTAAATTAGAAAAAGATACATTGGAATTAGTATTAAAGTTTGAATGTGATGACAAGTAAGATATTGAAGAATTATTCTTAGATTTCCAAAATCTAAAAATAATTCCAACAGTAATACATGCAAAAATATGAGTAATTAATAATAATAATCCAATCATAGAATTTCCAAACATACTAATACCAATAGAACCTACAATAAATAAAGGACCAGAATTATTAGTAAAACTCAAAAGACGTTCACATTCTTCTTTAGTACAAATATTATTTTTTCTAAAATTACATGCAATTTTAGCTCCTACAGGATAACCACTAATAAGTCCCATCAAGAAACAAAAAGAACCTTCTCCTCTAATGTTAAAAAGAGGTTTCATAATTTTATTTAATAATTTCCCCATGATATAAACAAAATTAGTATTCATTAATAATTCTGTTGCAACAAAGAAAGGGAAAAGTGACGGTACAACAGAATTTGCCCACAAAGATAATCCTTTTTTTACAGCAGGTAAATTTGAACTTGAAAATAATAATAAGCTAGCACAAAATGCTAAAAATACTAGTGCTAATAGATTTTGTTTTAGTTTAATAATATAAAAATGACATTTTGAAAACATTTAATCACCACAATAAATATATGATAAATATATTATAAATATTTATATTTCATAATAAAATATGAAATTGAGAATAATAAATAAC